>JANMJQ010000075.1:0-26111 GCA_031371445.1 Akkermansiaceae bacterium | reverse complement strand
TTTTTTTGTGGCGAGAAGAGACGGAGCAATGCCGGCAGGACGATGAGAGTCAGCGGAAGCTGTGCAATGAGGCCGGAGATGATCGCAATGGCGAGCGGCTGTTGCATCGCGCTGCCCTGGCCAATACCAAGCGCGAGTGGCATCAGCGCGAGAATCGCCGCGAAGGTGGTCATGGCGATGGGACGCATCCGGTTTTTCCCCGCGAGAGCGAGGCGATCGGCGAGAGACAGCTCCTTGCCTTCCTCGTCGGTTTCCAATTCCGTGACTTCGGAAACGTAGAAGATGGCGACTTCGCCAACGATGCCGACAACCATGGTCATGCCCATGATGGACGTGATGTTCAGCTCGGTGTTGGTAAGCCACAAGCCGAGGAAAACCGCGGGCAGGGCGAGGAGTGGCGTGGCCAGCATGGCGATTGCGACGCGGAAGCTCTCGTAGAGGAAAAGCAGCAGCAGGAAAATGAGGACGATCGCGGCAATCATCACCACCAGCATGCCATGAAACGCGATTCGCTGCTGCTCGTAAAGCCCGCCCAGGCTGTAATAAACACCCGCGGGAAGCACGTGCCCGGAATCCAGCAGTTTCTTGACGTCGTCAACGGTTGAGCCGAGGTCGCGCCCGGTGATCCGCGCGGTGACTGCAGCCATGCGCTTGAGATCCTCGCGGTTGATTTCCGGCTGGCCGGTCACGGTTTTGATGGTGGCCACGCGGCTCAGCGGAACAAGATGGCCGTCGGTCGCGTGAAGCTTGAGATCGCGCACGTCGCGCTCAGTCCGGCGCCCGCCTTTGGGCACCCAGACACGCACGCCGACAAGCTTCGGACCGAGCTGGACATTCGTCGTGACATTTCCTGTTAGAGAATCCTCGAGCAGCTTGGTGATCGCGTCGCTGTCGAGGCCTTCGAGCGCGGCTTTCACCCGGTCCACCTCCACGACGAGCGCATCGCCGGCCGGAACGATTCCATCCTTCACCTCGACCACGCCGCTGACCTTGCCGATCGCTTCAGCCACCTTGGGAGCGGTCTCGAGCAGGAGTTTTTCATCGTCGGTGAAGAGCTTGATTTCAATCGGCTGGGGTACTGCCGTGAGATCACCGATCAGGTCCTCCATGAGTTGCATGGTCTCGATTTCAAGACCCGGTACGGTCTCTTCAACCTGGCCCCGAATGTCGTCCATCACGTCAGCGAGCGGCCGTCGCGGGAGTGGTTTCAAACGGATGAAAATATCACCCGTGTTGGATTCCGTCAGGCCACCACCCAATTGCAAGCCGGTGCGGCGCGAGTAAGTGGCGACTTCCGGCGTTTTCTGCAGCACCGCTTCAAGTTGAAGCAGCATTCGATCCGTCTGGGCAAGCGAGGTTCCGGGCTCGGCAACGTAGTCTAGAATGAATCCTCCCTCGTCCATCGAGGGCATGAACCCGGAACCGACCTGCGTTGAGGCATACCAACCGCCACCACCCAAGAGCAGAACCAAAAAGAGGATGAGCCAGGGCTTCGCGAGCACTCCGCGCATCAAGCGTTCGTAGCCACGATGCATGAGGTGGGTGAGTTTCCCGCCTTCCTCCTGATCCGCGTCCTTTTTGCCCAGCATCTTCCCTGCCAGGATCGGAACCGCAAGCCATGCGATGAGGAACGAGAGAATCAAACTGGCAGCCATGGTGAGCGAGAGCGCCTTGAAAAAGGCACCGGTCACACCTGTTAGAAAAGCGAGCGGCAGGAAAATAATCACGGTCGAAGCGGACGAACCGGCGAGCGGCCGCGTGAACTCCGCGGTGGCCCGGATGATCCGCTCATGCTCGTGGCCAATCCCCCCGCGCAACCGCCGGATGATGTGCTCAACCATCACGATGGAGTCGTCGATGATCAATCCCACCGCCGCCGCCATGCCGCCGAGGGTCATGATGTTGAAGCTCATGCCGAGAACCTTGAGCAGCAGGATCGTCGCGGCGAGGGACGCCGGCAGCGCCAACAACGCGATGATCGTCACCTTCCAGTTTCGAAGGAATGCAAAAAGGACGAATGCCGCGAGCGCCGTGCCGATCAGCACGGCATCGCTGACACTGCTTGCGGAGGCGACGATCAGGTCGCTCTGGTCATACCATTGCGAAAGTTTCACGCCTTTCGGGAGTTTATCCCCCAGTTCGGCGAGTTTCTTTTTCGCGTCGGCGGCGATCTGGACCGTGTTTGCGCCGGGCTGCTGGTAAATTTGGAAAAGCACCGCATCGTGGCCATCGGCGGTCACGCGCACAAACTGCGGTTCGGTTCCATCGTGCACCTCGGCCACATCCTCGACCCGGACCACGCCATTCTTGCCCGAGCGCAGGATGCTGCTGCCGATTTCCGCCAGGCTTTTGAAGCGGGTGTCGGAAACGAGCAGGTAGAGCTTGTCATGATCCTCCAGACGACCGACGGCATTGAGGACGTTGGAAGCGGAAAGCGCGGTCGCGACATCGGCGATCGTCATGTTGAATGATTGGAGCTTCGCGGGATCCACAATCACCTGGTATTCTTGGGTGGCTCCGCCCTGCACGATGATCTTCGCGACACCAGGGATGGTCGAGAGGATCGGCCGGAGCTGATAGAGCGCGAAATCGCTCAACTCGACCAACGAGTGCGATTCCGAGGTCAGGCTGTAGGCAATCACCGGAAAAACCGTCGGATCCATCCGCTCCACCTCGAAGGTGGAGCCCGGTGGCAGGCTCGGCAGGATCCGGTTCACCTCGCTCTGGGCTTGGAGCATTGCCTGCACCATGTCTTCACCCCAGTCGAAGTTCACGGAAATCTCATTGCTCCCCCGGCTCGTCGTCGAGCGGATGTGACGGACTCCGGGAATCGCGCGCAACGCTTCCTCGACGGGATACGTCACCTCCACCGCCATCCGCTCGGCCGGACGGTCGCCGGCATCGACGCTCACGCGGACGCGCGGGAAATCCACATGCGGAAACAGCGCGACTGGAAGATCCCATCCGCTCATCGCCCCGCCGATGGCCAGGACGATGATGAGAAAAACAATCGAGCGTGCGTGAGACTGCGCCCAGCGGGTGAAGTTCATGGTGACGGAAATTCCCTCATTCGCCGGTGGTGACTGCCATTCCGTCTTCGAGCTGATAATTGCCGACAGTGACAACCTCGTCGCCCTCGTGAAGGGTCTCGCCGGTCACTTCGGTTTCGGTGTCCGTTTCGAGCCCGGTGACAACCTTGTTCTCCACCGCGTGGCCATCGTGAACCGTGAATAGGACGGATCCGTCGTCGCCCGAAAGAACCGCGTCGCGGGGAACCACAAAGGCTTCCTTTTCCTCGATGGGAATCTCACCCCGCACATAACCGTCGAGGAGAACCGGGACATCGGGAGGCACCGTCACGAAAGCATCGATCAGCCGCGTCTCCGGGTTCACCCGCCGCGTGACCAGCCGGATCTCGCCCATGCCCTCCACGCCCTCCTGATTGACCGAGGAAATGTGAACTTTCTGCCCCTCCTTCAGCCGCCCCGCGTTCTCCGGTTCGACACCGAGAACGACTTCGATCCGCTGGGAGGGTACGAGCGAAAGCAGCGGGCCGCCGGCCGGGACGATCTGACCGATCCGGACTTCGATCGAATCCAACAGGCCCTCCATATCCGCCTTGAGAGAGGTGCGCTCACCCGCGCCCCGTGCAGTGAGATTGGTCAGCTTGGCGGATGAGTCGCGGGCTTCCTGCATGGCCTGCTGGAGATCCTGATTGACCGCGAGCTTCATGTCGAAGCGCCGCTGCGTTTGTTCAAGCTGGCTTTGCGCGGACTTGGCGGCGGAGGCGGCTTCGGCGAGGGCCAGCTTGGTATCGGGGCTTGGCTCGATCTCGATGAGCGGCTGTCCCTCTTTCACCGGCTGACCCGCCGACACCAGCAGGCGTGTGACCTTGCTTTCGTATTGCACCGACACGCTTTCAAGTTCCGAAGGTTGCGCGACGACGGTGCCAAAGGCGGTGATCGTCTCGACGATCGGACCTTTCGCCAGCTTGATGGTCTGCACCGTGGCTGTGGGTTTGACCGCTTCCCCCTCCTTTTCCCCCTCAGGAGCGGATGGATGACACGCAGTCGCCGTGAGTGCGATCGCGAGGAGGATCGATGAGTAACGATTCATTGTGAAATATGCCAGGCAGCGGCCGTTTCAAGGGCGATCCGGGCTTGGGCGAGCTGCTGTTTGAGTTTCAGGATATCGATGGATTTCTGGGTAAGTTCGTTCTGCAAGGTGAAATAGCCGAGGACCTCCGCATTGTGCTCGGCCACTGCTTTTCCAGAGGTTTCGACGACATGACGGAGGGCGGGCAGCGTCTGCTCGGCCTGGGCGATCTGGGCATTGAGGCCGCGGATGTCAGCGAGCGCGGCGGCGATGTCGGAGCGGGCCTCGAACACGCGGTTCGTGTATTCGTCTAATAGCCGCTTCCGGGTCGCGCTTTCGCCGGCGATGTTGCCTTGGTTGCGGTCGAAGATTGGAAGATCGATGGATATGGCAGGGCCGAAAGTCTTAACGTTGCCGGTATCGACGGCGCGGTTGAAGCCGATGTTGATGTTGGGGAATTGCGCGAGGATGGCGGAGCGGAGTTTAGCGTCCTGGCTTTCGTAACCCCGCTTGAGCGCGATCATGTCGAGACGACGTTCTTCCAAGCCGTGAAGCAAGGTGGACTCCGACGGCGGATTCACCCGCGAGGGCAGCGCAGTGTCGCCCTGGAGGCGCAATTGGGTGCCCGACGGATAACCGATGGCGCGGTTGAGCGCGATCCGGCTTTGCTCCGACTCCTGCTGAAGGCCCAGCAGAATCGCGCGGGCGTCGTTGTAGGAAGTCTCGACCGTCGCGGCATCGAGGAGATTCATTTCACGGGCGGCGGCGGCTTTCTTGACGAGTTCCGCATTGCCCGAGAGGCGATCTGTGATTTCCTGCGCTTGAGCGACTTGAGCCCGCAGTGCGACGAGATCATAGACCGCGGACCGCGCGGCGAGGGCCGTCTGCCATTCCTCCCAGGCGACATCGAGACGCACGGACATCTCCTCCGCACGCGCGCTGGCGACATCCTGGCCGTGTGTGATCAAGGCCCGCAAATCCCAGCTCAGGCCGTAGCCGAAGCCGGTTCTGGACCCCGCTGTTGTGCCGCCGGTGACGAAATCGAGGTTCCCGCTCAGTTGTGGATTCGGCAGGATGCCCGCTTTCAAAAGCTGCGCCTGCGCCTCGTCAACTTGATCGCGCGTTGCCCGCAGGGCGGGATTGAGCACGACCGCAAGAATGCCGGCTTCATCCGGGGAAAGGCCGTTCCCAGCATCCAGCCGAACGGGGCGAAGCAACGGATGCCGCACATCGCGGACTGCTATTTCCAGTTCCTTTCCCTGCGTGGGACGCAGCGATTTCTCCACTTCCTTCGAGTTGAGATCCAATGCCTGGTATCTCGCACAACCATTGAGGCATATCATTCCCACCAGCAGGGCCACTGAGGCAAGGTTCGATCGGCTATGCTCCAAGGTTGCGTTCAACGCCTGCGGTCTAGCAAAGGACTTGTGATAAACCCATGAAAAAAACGGCTTCAACTCGGTGGGGATTGGGGGACTTCGGGAAAGCGGCCTCTCATCGGATTCTCACCGGATTCTCATGGCAAAAAGCTTTTACTTCATCATTGTTGATGGCAACCCTTCCAACCTCAGACCAGTTTCATGAGAGATTGCCGAAGAACTTACAACCCTCACTTTCGTGAACTGAAACGGGGTTACCCATGAATTGCCAATCCATCGGTAGTTTGTAATCGCGTATGACCCACTTATTCCGCTCGTCGTCGTCCCGATTGCCATTGTTGGCTTTCCTCGTATTTTTCGCTCTCTCGTTGCTGACGCGGCTCGCGCTTTGTCTCGGTTCGCTTCATGACCTGAGCTGGAATTTTTCAATTGTGGGGGCATTCGCGGTTGGCGTGTTTTTCGATGTGATGGCGGGACTCTTCGCCGCAGTGCCTTGGGTCCTTTATGGCGCCTTGGCACCCGAGCGATTTCTCAAATCACGGGCAGGCCGGATCATCACCGGCGTCCTGATGATCTGCTTCACCAGCCTGTTGATTTTCATCTCCGTGTCGGAATGGGTGTTCTGGGACGAGTTCGGAGCGCGTTTCAATTTCATCGCGGTCGATTACCTCATCTGGACCCACGAGGTCTTTGACAACATCACCGAGTCTTATCCCATGGGTCGCATTTTTGCGGGCATCGCGCTGCTTGGAGTTGGCATCACATGGCTGCTCCATCGCAAGGGAATGATGGCCTGGGCCTCATCAGGCAAAGCCGGCTGGATCGAGCGCTGCACGGCCCTCGGCGTTGGACTGGTCCTACCCGCGCTGGCCGGCTTCTTCGTGAACCAGGCGTCGTTGCCCGGCTTCGCGAACCAATACAACGCCGAGCTTTCGAAAAACGGCTGCTGGTCGTTTTTCGCCGCGTTCAAGCAGATGGAGCTGAACTATGAGCAATGGTATCAAAAACTCCCCGAATCCGAGGCCATTGCCGACACGAAAAAACTCCTGGTCACGGCAAATGAAAGCGCCGCCTCCACTCGTCCCGACGACCTCCGGCGCTCGATCAATGTCACCGGACCCGAGCACAAGTGGAACGTGATCCTCGTCTGCATGGAGAGCATGAGCGGGAGCTACATGACTTACGGGGGTAATCAAAAAGGGATCACACCGGTTCTCGACCGACTGGCCACCCAATCGCTGTTCTTCGACAACCTGTATGCCACTGGCACCCGCACCGTGCGGGGCATGGAAGCCATCACGCTCAACCTGCCGCCGACGCCGGGGATGTCGATTATTTACCGCCCCGAAGGCAAAGACCTCGTCACCACCTTCACACCCTTCCTGAAGCGTGGCTATGAATGCGGATTCTTCTATGGCGGCGATGGCAGGTTCGACTACATGAACCGTTATTTTTCCACCGCGGGATGCCGGATCATGGATGTCAACGCATGGAATAAGAACGACGTGACGTTCAAGACCGCATGGGGCGCCTGCGATGAGGATCTCTTCAACAAGGTGATTGCCGAGGCCGACAAGAGTTATGCCGCGGGAAAACCTTTCCACGACTTCTGCATGACCACCAGCAACCACCGTCCCTTTGATTTCCCGGGCGGGCGCATCGATCTGCCCTCCCACAGCGGCAAAAACGCGGCGGTGAAATATTCCGACTGGGCCATCGGAGATCTCATCGACAAGGCCAGCAAGCGTCCCTGGTTCAAAGAGACATTATTTGTCATCGTTTCCGACCATTGCGCGAGCAGCGCGGGCAAGTCCGACATCGATGTCACCAAATTCCATATCCCGGCCATGGTTTACAACCCGGGCTTGGTTCCAGCGAAAACCGTATCGAAGTTATGCAGCCAGATTGACCTCATGCCTACGGTCTTCGGTTTGTTGAATTGGGACCATGACACCCTGGGATATGGCCATGATTTATTGGCGCCTTCCGCAGCCACCCTTAAGGACCGGGCTTTCATCAGCAACTATCAGAAGATCGCATTGCTGCAGGACAACAGCCTAGCCATTCTCAAACCCAAGCGCGAAACCGCGCTGTATTCATGCGATATCCAATCCGGCGCCCTCACCCCGATGGAACCCGGAAATACCAACATCCTTCATGAGACTATCGCTTACTACCAAAGCGCCTCATGGTTGTTCGGCAGCGGCAAATTGAAAGCCGCCCTTTATAAGTCGCCCCCTGCTCCCAATCCACCCGCCAAGGATCATTGATCCGGATCCGCGCATGAACTGGTTCCACTGGTCGCTGCTGTCGGCATTGTTCGCGGGCATCACCGCTGTCCTTGCGAAAGCCGGCGTGGCCTCGGTGGACTCGAATCTGGCAACCGCCGTGCGCACGACAGTCATCCTCCTCTTCGTCTGGGCCATTGCCTTCGTCACCGCCAAACCGGCCGCCATCATGGAATTCAGCGGGCGGACCTGGTGCTTCCTGGCCCTGTCCGGAATCGCCACCGGCCTGTCGTGGCTCTGCTACTTCCGGGCCCTGCAGTTGGGCGAAGTCGCAAAGGTCGCACCCGTCGACAAACTCGGCGTCGTGTTCGCGATCGCGCTCGCGGCGATTTTCCTCCGCGAAAAAATCACGCCCCAGCAATGGCTCGGCGGCCTGCTCGTAGTTGCCGGAGCCGTGGTGCTGGCATGGACCAAGGCCAAGGCCTGATCCTTGCCGGCGGAATCTAACAATTCACCGCCTTGACGAGGATTGCGTCCCGCGTGAACTGTGCGATCATCAGCGCATCGATGACGCCATTCAACTCGCCACCCTCCAAAATCGAAATCGCCGACTTGGACGAATACGCCGGGTTGCCGTTGGAGCGGATTTTCGTCGTCACCGATGAAGCCCAGGCCGATCGCGCCGTGAACGAAATCATGAGTGCCGGTATCGTCGGCTTCGACACCGAGTCAAAACCCACCTTTTTCAAGGGCCAGAAATCCAGCGGCCCTCATGTCCTGCAGTTCGCCACCGCGGACAGGGCCTTCATCTTCCAGTCCCATGTCGCCACATCGCAGACCGCCATCATCTCGTTGTTGGAATCGGACCAATTGACCAAGGTCGGCTTCGGACTCAAAGGCGACCTGCGGCAAATCGCGTCCCGCTTCGGCATACATCCCAAGGGCATCGTTGATCTCGATCGCTCGTTCCGTCATCTCGGCTAC
The DNA here is from genome assembly GCA_031371445.1 of Akkermansiaceae bacterium. GTDB lineage: Bacteria > Verrucomicrobiota > Verrucomicrobiia > Verrucomicrobiales > Akkermansiaceae > Luteolibacter. The sequence goes on along the minus strand of JANMJQ010000075.1, from coordinate 17,425 downwards.
AAGGACGTGATCGGCGTCAGATCCGCGATCGCCATCCTCTTCAACCGCAACCTGCGGAAATCGAAATCCATCAGCACCACCGACTGGTCGGCCCGCCACCTGAGCGACCGGCAACTCATTTACGCCGCAAACGACGCCTTCGCCGCACTTGAGGTCTACCACGCGTTGAAGGAACGGCCAGCATAGCCAAAGCTGGGTTTCGAAAATCAAAATTCAAAATTCAAAAATCCCCAATCATCACTCGTCATTCAAATACCCATCGCATTGAGACAGAAATTGATGAATGACGATTGATGAATGTTGATAGGTGATCGGCTGGCCAAAAGCCGCCGGGCACCTACTAACAGAAAGCTCAAAACTCGATGTTGAACCCCGGACGCACGGCGAGCAGTCCATCCGAATCATAGCCCACGCTGAGGAACGCGTTGACGTGATCGGTGAATTTATACTCCGTCGCAAGGGCTCCCGCGAAGGTTCCCTTTTCGCCCACCCCTGGAGAAGAGTTTGCGAACAACTCTCCAAAGATGCTTAGCTTGCTGTTGACCTTGTACTCGGCGGAAAAGTCGTAGATGAACTGATCCTTGAAATCCTTTTTACTTTCCTTCGGGGGAGTCGTCACAAAGTCATATCCAAAGTTGAAGTTATACACCCAGTTTCCGCAGGTTTTCCCTAAAATGATATAGGGTTGGTAGTCGAATTCGCCGGTTCCGATTTCCCGGTTGCTGGCTGTCGGCACCTTCAGTTTGAACGCCAGAACCGCGGCGGGAATCCATGAATTTTCATCGTCAAGCAAGACCATGTAGGAAGGGGTAATCTCAAGGTCACCCACTCCGCCGAAGCTCTTGCCATCCTTGGGATTGTCCCATTCATAAAAGAACGGCTCGATGAGGATCTCCGCCCGGTCCGACAAGGCATATTCAAATTGGTTGAGCGTAAAAATGGCCGTGCTGCCGTCTTTCTCCCTCTCGAATTGCATGGCCATGCTAAACAGGCCGTCGCCCTTCTTGCCAAGCTCTGCGGTTTCGGTTTCGAGGACCAAGTCGGCGTGAAGGATTCCCGAAGTGGCTAAAACAAGGCAGGAGCAATACAAGAGCTGGCGCGGGGTTATCATGATCTGAACCGTTGGGATGATATTTCAAAACTTCGGGCGCATAAGTATCCCGCACTCCGTGAGAGAAACATGAGGAACGAATAAATATTCGTTTTCCCCATGGTTATGAATCCCGTCCGTGGGAAATCACCCGCCTCACAATCCTTAGTTCCCCCGCCGGCCGAACATCCCAGCCACGGCCTTGAACGGCCATTTGACGATCTCTAACAGAAATGCGCCGGCCCTGCCGTAGATTTTGATCGGCACCAACACCACATGGAACAGGGGCTTGCACAGCCGCTGCATCGCATGGCTTCTGGAATAGGCGATGGAAAGACCGAGGATCACCACGATGCCGATGAATTTCTGATAGGCATGGATATGAAAATGCACTCCCCAAAAATACAGGGCGGACATTTCAACCATCAGAATCATCCCCACATATCCGATCAGCAGGAACGCGGCATGCTCGAGGATGGGATATTTTTCAACGAGCTTCAAACTCACCGACGCGAACAACAACAAGGTCAACAATCCAAGACACACACCCAGGACAACCACCCATAGCAGCGGACTCATCGCGACCGCCGTGACAACATTGTCGACGCTCAGGCTCAGGTCCATGATCTGGATCGCCACCACCGTTCCCCAGAATGTCTTCGGCTTCGGTTTCGCCACGTCCTCTCCCGGCTCCTCCTCGGCCGCGAGACTGCTGAAGTGCTCGGCCATCAGGTGGATCAGATACAAGGCTCCCAGAAATTTCACCCACTCGTTGGCAATGATGAACGCGGCAAAAAACAAGGCCACGATCCGGAACAGGTAGGCGCCCGCCAAGCCGACCCGCAGGGCCGTCTTTTTCTGCTTGTCGGGCAACTGGGACGCCAGCGCCGCGATCGCCAGCATGTTGTCCACCGACAGCAGACCCTCGATGATGATCAGCGAAACGATAACCGGCGCGGCGTGCTTGGCCTGTTCAAGATAGTCGGCGAAAGTCATCGGCGGCCGGAAGATGCATCGGTGGAAGCAGCGTGGCAAGGCAGCGGACGGGTGAATTGCACCGTAGAAATGTCACCCGGGGTTGACTCCCCCACGCCGCAGCCCTGAAAATTTGGCGATGAGCGAAATGATTCTGGGGATCGATCTGGGAACCACCAACTCCGCGGTGGGAGTGGTGGACTCGGGATTTTCGATACCACAGGCGATCGAGCACGGCGGGCGGATCACGGCGTGGAAGCCGGGGGGCTGTTTGCGCTTGTTCGGGATTTGAGCAGCGGTTAGCTTGCGTCGTGGTTGATGATTTCCAAGAACCGCTGAAAAAGAGAGTGGGCGGCAGCTTGTCCAAACTGCCGCCGCTGCAACGGCTGGAAATGTTGCGTCGCAATGCGTGGATGATCCGCCAGAAACCTTGGGCGCCGTCCGCCGATCATGGAACCCTCGTTCGAAAAGTTGTTGGTCTTGCTCGCTGAGGCGGGTGTGGAGTTCATCGTGGTGGGGGGCATCGCCGTCTCGATCCAGGGCTACGTGCGCCTGACGGAGGATGTGGATCTGCTCATCGACGACAGCCCGGCCAATGTGCAGCGGTTGCTGGAGCGGCTGGCCAGCTATGGCGAGGGATTCGCACGGGAGCTTTCGGCGGAGGATTTCAATGACGAAGAGGGAGCGATCCGGATCGTCGAGGAAACCGAGCAGTGCCAGATCGACATTTTTACCCGCATGTCAGGAAGGCGATATGCTGACGTGATCCTGGATGCGGATCGATTTGAAGCGGGCGGCCACCGGCTCGCCGTGGCTTCGAAGGCTTCGTTGATCGGGTGGAAGTCGAAGTCGGTGAGAGAGAAGGATCAGTTCGATGCGCAGGCCTTGCGCCAATTGCAGGAAAATCCCAAGGCCTTCGATTGATTTGAAAGCAATGCCTGTAAGGGCCGCCCCGGCGTTGACGCGGCCTGCCTGCCCCGCGAGAGTCCGCCAGCGATGAGCGAAATGATTCTGGGGATCGATCTGGGAACCACCAACTCCGCGGTGGGAGTGGTGGACTCGGGATTTCCCATCCTTCTCGCCAACGAGGAAGGCCGCCGGCTGTTGCCAAGCGCGGTGTGGATCGGGCCTGACGGATCGATGGAAGTCGGCGAAAAAGCTTTGCGGCGGCGCGCCATCGACCCGCTGCGGGTGGTCACCAGCATCAAGCGCCTGATGGGTCGCCGCGTCGCCGAACTCGATGAAGGATTTCCTCTGCCGTTCGGAAAAGGCGAAGACGGACAACCCCGGATTCTCGGAAAGTCCCCGGAGGAAATCAGCGCCGCGATTCTCGGCGAACTCGGACGCATCGCGCGGCTGCAGCTCGGAGTTTCGATTCGCAAGGCGGTCATCACCGTGCCCGCCTATTTTCACGACGCCCAGCGAGCGGCCACCAAACGCGCGGGCGAATTGGCGGGCTTCGAAGTGGTCCGCATCCTCAACGAACCAACCGCTGCGGCGCTCGCATACGGCCTCGACAAGCTCGCTGAAAAAGCCCGCGTCGCCGTCTACGACCTCGGTGGCGGCACCTTCGACCTCTCGATTTTGGAAATGCAGGACGGCGTGTTCCAGGTCATTGCAACCCACGGCGACACCCGGCTCGGTGGCGATGATCTCGATGCGTTGATTCTAACAAAAGTCCTGGGCGATCTTGAAATCGATGCCTCCACCCGTGTCCGATTGCTGGCTGAAGCGGAGCGGGTGAAGATCGCACTGTCCCTCGACGACGAAGCGGTGTTCCGCGCGCCTTTCTACGACGGTCATCGTAGTTTGGAACAAGCCATTACACGCGCGCAACTCGAGCAATGGGCCGCACCCTGGATCGCGCGCACGATGCGGCACTGCCGCCAGGCGCTGGCGGATGCCTCGCTCAGCCCCGCCGACCTCAACGCGGTGGTTGTGGTCGGCGGCAGCACACGCATCCCCGCGGTGCGCGCCGCGGTGGCCGCCTTGTTCCAACGTGAACCCGACGTGTCGCAACATCCGGATGAAGCGATCGCCCTCGGCGCAACCATCCAGGGCGGCATGCTGGGTGGATCGCTGCGGCAGTTGATCCTGCTCGATGTTACTCCGTTGAGCCTCGGCATTGAAACCTTCGGCGGCCTGATGAACGTTCTCATTCCACGCAACACGACGATTCCCTGCAAAGCCGGCGAGATGTTTACCAATGCCGCCGATGGCCAGACGGCGATGCGTGTGAAGGTGCTTCAGGGCGAGCGGGAAATGGCCCGCGACAACTGGCAGCTTGGAACCTTTGACATAAAATTTTCTCCATCGCCGAAAGGCCGCGCACGGGTTGGCGTGCAATTCAAGATCGACGAAAATGGCATCCTCGAAGTGCTGGCCCGCGATGTCACGACTGGCGAAACCACGGTCGTCGGGATCGGCAGCGCGGCCGTCGATGTGGACGATACTGCGGTCGAGGCAATGATCGGTGCCTCGGTGGAACACGCCTTCAGCGACATGGCGGAACGCGTCTTCACGGAGGCCAAAATCAAAGCCGAGGAACTGCTTCCCGCGGTCTCGATGGTGTTGGCACAAGGCCTTGCGCTGGACAACGAGCGCGTGGAAATCGAGTCGGCGGCCGCGGCCGTGCGCGCCGCTTTGACGGCAGGCGCGGCGAACCCGCTCAAGCTTGCGGTGCAGCGGCTGGACTCCGCCACCGAGGCGCTGGCGGCCCGTTTGGTGGACGCCGCCATGGAGGCCGCGCTGGAACGGCAATCGGCGGATCAGCGCTGAATTCCCCGCTTGCATGACCGCACTTTGACTCCATCTTGCTGCGCAATCCTTGCGATGAGTCACAGCCTTTCCGATCCCAACAACCACGCTCCAGCGGTCACGCCGGATGACGGGTGGGATGACGGCGATTTTGATTTCAAAGTCCCACCCCTGTCCGCGCTTTTGCCCCCCAAGCGCCAGGTCGTTCTGCCGGATGCAAATTCGGCGGACGAGGAAACGCAAAACCTTCGGATCGGCGTGGAACCCCAGCGCGTCAAGCCAGACGAGTCGGATGACGCTCCCCAACGCCTGCAGGTTCAGGAAATCAGCGGCCACGTTGTGAAGCTCGCAAACCAGATCGCGACGCCGAGAACTCCGCGGCAAATCATTTTCCAAGAGCGGGTGACGCGTCCGCGGCTGGACCAAAGCGAGCAGGACGGCGATGTCGACTGGGGCAGCGGGCGGATCCATTCGAAGCGCTGGTTGATGTGGATGTCCGTTGGAGTCCTCGCTTCGGTGCTCCTGGCTCTCTGCTTGTTGCCGCTCATCAATTCGATGAATGAAGCCCCGCGGAAGTCGGAGGTTTTCACGGCCGTCAATGATGTGGTGGTCGAGGATATCGACGCGATCAACGCCATGGTAGAGCGCGAACCTGATGCCCTGCGCATGTTCCGGCAATATGCGGTGGCTTCGCAGCCAAATGATTTCCTGCCCTTTACCCGCGATGGGAAAAAACTGCGGGATGCCATCTCCTCCACGGGGCCGCCCCTGGCCATTCCAAAAAACTGGACCCCCAGCGCCGACTCCAGTTGGTCGGTGGAGCGGCTGGCCGGTCATCCCTGCGGGATTCTCAGCGGTACTCTCCCTGACCACTCGCCGTTCCTTGGATTTTTCATCCACGATGGAAAGCAGTTGTTGATGGATTGGAAGGCCACGGCGGCTTATGGCAGCGCAGCCTTTTCGCAACTCGATAAAGGCCTTGGCGATTCCTCCGAAATCCGTGGCATCATCTCAGCGGCGGAAACCTACAGCGATGCATTGCCGGAAACCGAGTTCCAGAGCTACCGTTTTAAATCTCCTGACGGAGAAATCTCGCTCTGGTGCTATGCGCGCCGCAGCGAACCAGCCGGGGCGGCGATTTCTCCATTGATCCAACGCGGCGAAATCACGGGCGAAGCCGCCCCCACCCAACGGATCACCCTCAAGCTCGCACGCCCTCCCAAGGGAGCCCGGCCAAACCAATGGCTGATCACGGAGATGCTTCACATTGATTGGCTGGCCCCGTAGAGTTCGCCCGGTGAGCGCTAAAATCATCTCCTGGTTCCACTGCGGCCGCTGCGGTTCGATGTTCCAATCGACCATCGGCGAGGCCGAAGACCGGTTGTGTTCCAAGTGCGGTTCGAACCCGTCTCTCGGCGTGGAAGCCGCGGTCCCTGAGTCCGAAAATCCCGAAGGCAACCCCGTGTCCACCGAAGCACCGACCGCGGCCGGGAAACAGCGCAGTCCTGTTAGAAAACGGCGGCGCAGCTACGTCATGCTGAAGATTCTCGGAAGTTGGCTGCTGTTGCTGGTGTTCCTCGTGTTCGCAACGAAGTGGTTTTTCAACGATCTCCCGGAAACCCGCACCCCCGCCACCACCGGCCAGCCGGAGGAAAAAGCCTCAGCAGAAGATATCGCCCTCAAACAGGAAGCCGCCAACCCATGTAACCAAACCTTCGCAAACTTTATCGCCGCCACCACTCCCGAGGGGCACAATCAGTTTGTCATCGACCCCATCCAGACGGCCGCGCGCATGAGTCGCTTCTACAGCCTCAACCCGATGGCGAATATCGATCCCTCGGGCCTCACATTGCGGGACTTGGGAGTGGTACATCTGCCGGGCCAGCGTGCGGTCGAAACGTATTGGACACTCATGGATGGCAGGACGCTCGATGCGGTTTTTATCAAGCAAAACGACGAGTGGCTCCTCGATTGGGAACACTTCGTTCGTTTCAGCGATTACCCCTGGGCCTTGTTTTTAGCGGGCAGTGGCGATTCGGAGGGCGAGTTCCGCTTGCTTGCCCGGGAACGGCTCGCGGATGAACGCAAAGGCACCAACACCATCAGCATGGTGCTCTATGCGCCGCGATTCGGCCATGCCAACGAAACCGGCCCGCAATCACCCGAGTTTCTCGTGAAGCGCGACAGCAGCAACGGGAAGTTGCTGGAAAAGGCCTTTGCCTTGGAACGTTCGGGCAAACGGGTGTTCGACGTCCAGCTTCCAAGCATCAACCCCGAGGGCTTGATCCGGGTTCGCGTCAAGGTCCGGCGTCACGACGAAACCACAGGCCGCAGTTTCGAGTTGGTCGATGTCGTCGCCTGCCACTGGTATTCCAGCAATAATCCGGGCTTGGTGATTTCGGATCAGCCGCCGGCCAAATGAGCCATCGCGGCGCGCATCTCGGGAAGTGGATCTTCTCCAGGAAACCATAAGGAAAAGGCGAGCGCTCCCTGGTGAATGAGCATTGACAGGCCGTTCGCGATGCGGGCTCCACTTTGGCTTGCGGCTTGAAGCAACGGCGTGAGCGGCGGCTTGTAGATCGTGTCGTAAACCAAGTGCCGCTTGTTGAGATAGGCCGCGGGTAAAATCGAAGGATCGCCAGGCTGCAAACCAAGCGACGAAGTGTTGACGATGAGATCGCAGTCCGCGCATTGCAGTCCGAGGTTTGGATCGTCCAACGCCATCGCAAGCACGGGCAGCAGCGGTCCCAGGCGAGCCGCCAGTTCATCGACCTTGGCAAGAGTGCGGTTGGCCAACACCAGGCGCGGCACACCTGTTAGAGCGCATTGGGTGGCAATCGCCTGGCCTGCGCCACCGCCCGCACCGACCACCATCACCCGCAAGTCCCGCAAGCGGCAGTCGAAAACCTCTTCAACCGCACGCTCGAAACCAGGACCATCGGTGTTGAATCCCTGAACGCCATGGGCACCAAAGCGCAACGTATTGACCGCCCCGATTTGGCGGGCCGCAGGGTCGATCTCATCGCAAGCCCCCATCGCTTCAATTTTATGCGGCACGGTGACATTGCAGCCGATGAATCCCAAGTCGCGCATCTTCGACAACGCTTCCGCAACGTGACCGGGCTCGATATCGATCCTGACATATCGCGCGGCGATCGACCGTGCGTCGAGGGCGGCCTGATGCATGCCGGGCGACGCCGAGTGGGCGATCGGATGGCCGATCACTGCAAGCCGCGCGGGCTTGTCCGCATCCGCGTCGAGCAGTTCGCGCGATTCGAGATCCGCAAGCGTGTAAACGTTCTTCATGACAGTCCGGCAAATTTACGGACGCGGCGAACACAACGCTCGCGGCCTAACAGACGGAGCACTTCCCCAAGATCCGGCCCATGCGGCCGGCCCGTCAAAGCGACCCGCAGCGGAAACATCAGTTGCCCCGGCTTCGCACCCGCCGCCTTCGCGGTTTCCTCAAGCGCCAGCTTCGCGGCGTCGCCTGACCAAGCCTCAACTTTTTCAAAGGCATCCGCCAGTGATGCCAGAAGCTCGCTCACCGACGCGTTGGTCCGCGCCTTGGCGACGGCTTCCTCATCAACCGCAAACTCTTCTGTTAGAAAAAATTCCACCGCCTTCGGAACCTCCGCCAGCAAACGCACTTTATCCTTCACCGCCGCCATGATAGGAAGCGGATCGGCTGGCATGGGCAACGCCTCTGCCTCCACAAATGGGAGCGCGGCCGCGGTGAAATTTTCAACGCTCATCGCAGCGAGGTGCTGCTGGTTCATCCATTTGCATTTCTCGAGATCGAACCTTGCCGGCGAACGATTCACACCTTCCAGGGAGAAACGTTCGGCCAATTGCGCCAACGTGAAGACCTCCTCCTCGGTCTTCGGATTCCAGCCGAGCAAGGCGATGAAATTCACCACCGCCGCGGCGAGAAATCCCTGCTTCGGATAATCATCCACAGAAGCCCCGGCATCGCGCTTGGACATCTTCGAGCCATCGGGATTCAGGATCAGCGGAATGTGCGCGTATTGCGGGGCTTGTCCGCCGAACGCTTCGATGAGTTGCAAATGCTTCGGCGTGTTCATCAGGTGGTCCTCACCGCGGATGACATGCGTGATCTTCATTTCCAGGTCATCCACCACGTTCACGAAATGGAACACATACGATCCATCCGAACGCTTGACCACCATGTCAGGCGTGTTCGATTCATCACGGTAGTCGATGGTCACCTCGCCACATACCGCGTCGTGCATGGTCATCGCTTCGCGCTTGAAACGGAAGCGCCAGGCTCCGTCGTCTTCGTACGCACGCCCCGATTGCACCAACTTATCGAACCACGCGTCATAAATCGATTTACGCTGGCTTTGGAAATAGGGCCCGTAGTCGCCGCCCTTGTCCGGGCCTTCATCCCAGTCGAGGCCGAGCCATGCCATGCCATCGAAAATCGCCTGCCGCGCTTCGGCGGTGTTGCGCGCATCGTCGGTGTCCTCCACCCGCAACACGAAGGTACCGCCCATCTTTTTCGCGAACAACCAGTTGAACAAAGCCGTCCGGGCACCGCCAACATGGAGGTAACCGGTGGGTGAGGGAGCAAAGCGGGTGCGCACGGGCATGCCGCGAGGTGTAGGGAACCGGGCACAGTCCGTCCAGCCTACGTAGTCACGGACTTCAGTCCGTTCCAAATGCAGAAACGGACTGAAGTCCGGAACTACTTTGTGCGAATACCGCCAGCCTTCGGTCCACCGATTTCCCCCGGACATCCGGCAAGACCCGCGACTCCATGTGCCGGACGTCCCACAGTATTTCCGCACCGCGGGTTTGGAGGGATACCTTGAGCAGGTCATGCTCGTCGTCGAAATACGAGGTGCATGCGAGGACACCGCCGGGAGCAAGAACCGCCAGCGCGTTTTCCAACAGACGATCCCAAGTGACTGGCGCGAACCAATAATTTTGATGACGGATGAAGATGAAATCGAACAACGGCAACTGCTTCATGCGGTCGATCGATGACGCGTCGGCGCACCGGAACTCCATCGTTCCCCGCGGCGTGGTCCAGCGCCGCTCCGCTTCATCGAGCGTGTTGCGGCGGATATCGATGCCGAGGTAGTAGCCGATCTCAGCCGGAGCCAACGCCGCCACGAGCGCGCCCGTTTCATCCGCGGATCCACAGGCGAGATTGAGCACGGAAATTTTCCCGAGAGGCTGATATTGGATCGTCGTCAAGGCATCGCGCAACAGGCCCTGCAACCGTATCACATCGCCAGCAACCGCGGGATGGCCGAATGGAAGGCGCTGGATCACGCTTTGACGAGTGTCATCACGCATTCCAAATGCCGGGTATGCGGAAACAGATCGAAGGGCTGCACGTCGTCGAGCCGGTAGCCGCCCGCATCTAACAGTTTCAAATCGCGGACCTGCGTCGCGGGATCGCAGGAAACATAAATAACCCGCGCGGGCGAAAACTTCACGAGTTGTTCAATGAACTCGGGCGTGCAGCCCTTGCGCGGAGGATCGATGACCACCGCTGTTTCAGAGCCGGGGAAATTGATGGAATCGAAAATCGCTTCCGCCGATGCCGTGTGAAACACCGCGTTGCCGATGTCATTTGCGCGCGCGTTTTTGCGCGCCCATTCGCAGGAAGTCTCGGAAACTTCGACGCCCGCAACCCGCTCAAAGCTGCCGGCGAGTGTCAGGGCGAACAAACCCGAGCCGCAGTAGGCATCGACTAAAAATCTCATGCCCCCGGCCGCCGCTTGTTTCGCGACATAGCCGGTGAATGCGGGCAGGATGAATGGATTGTTCTGGAAAAAGTCCCCGGCGAGGAATTGGAATTTCAAATCGCCGACATGCTCGGTGGCCACCGCGCGGAAATCCGTTTCGACGCGGTCTTCCGTCGCCCGCATGAGAATGGTCGCCCCACGTTTGAAGCTCGAAGCCTTGGCCCTAAGACCTGCACGGATCGCCGGCAACTCGCGGTTGATCACCTCCATCGCGATCGGGCACTGCGGCACATCCACTAGCTGCGAACGGCGTCCTACCATCAGGAATCCGATCGGTCCGATTTCGCCATCATGCGGTTGTTCAAAATGCGGGGTGATCTTCGAGCGGTAGTTCCAGATTTTTTCCGACGACAAACAGGGGTTCACCAGGAATTCAATGCCGGCCATGTGCTTCATCAACTCGCCGACCTGCCGCGTTTTCCAGGCGAGCTGCTGGTCATACGAAAGATGCTGATATTGGCATCCCCCGCATTCGCCGAACAGCGGGCAACCCGGCGCAACACGGTCCGGCGATGGCGTGAGGACTTCGAGTAAATCCGCGTGCGAGCAATTCTTGTCATTGCGGAAGACCCGCGCTCTAACAGTTTCACCCGGCAATGAAAAGGGCACGAACACGACCCAGCCATCGATCCGCCCCACGCCCGAACCGAGGTTCGTCAGCGCATCGATTCTGAGCTCCACCTCTTCGTGGTAAGCGAAGGGAGTGGGAACGAATTTCTTCGGCGGACGCTGGTGCACGGGGCGGGAGATTGGTAGCGGGCGCGGCGGCGGGCAATCGATTTCGGCGCAGGGGGCTCCAGAAATGGCCTCGCTTTCGGGGACAATCCAAATTAGTCTTCGTATATGAACGAGCTGATCGAGTCCGGCGATCCCCGCGCGAGAGTGGTGGGCAAGCAGCGGACCTTAGTTCCGGGTTCCCGAGAATCACTGGCCCGCTTTGATCGGCTGCAAGCGCAGGTGAACCGCCTCTGGAACGGCCTGCCCTTTCCCAAAGGGATTCACCGCTTCAAAACCGAGCTCGAATTTGACTCATGGAGGACGAATTTAATGATGAGGAACGCACCCGGACGCCTCGCACAAAAGACCTCGTCGATATCTGCCGGGAGCTAAACCGGAAGGGGGCGAACTACATCGTTGTAGGCGGCATGGCTATCATCATGCATGGCTATTTGCGTACCACTGAGGACATCGATTTTCTGGTAGAAACCACTCACGAAAACGAGCAAAAGATTCTCGAAGTTCTTTCCGAATTACCGGAGGGAGCTGCGAAGGAACTTAAACCGGGGGAAGTGGGTGATTATGTCGTGGTCCGTATTTGTGACGAATTCACAGTGGATTTAATGGCCAAAGCTTGTGGCATCGACTTTGAAACCGCCAAAGATTCGATTACGTGGATCGAAGTCGACGACGTGTCGATACCCTTTGCTTCCCCAGAACTGCTCTGGAAAACCAAACAGACCTTTCGCGAAAAAGATGCCTTAGACCGGGCATATCTCCGGGAAATTCTTGAAGATCGCGGCGAGTGGCCGGTGACCTGATCTATCAAGGCACTCCAACACTCAAGCCAAAGCCTGGAGCTTTGCCTTGAGCTGGTCCTTGGTCACGCTGGCGCCAACGATCTGGTCCTTCACTTCGCCGTTTTTGAAAAACAGCAGCAGCGGGATCGAGCGGACGTTGTATTTCACAGCGAGCTCGCGGGCGTCATCCACGTTGACCTTGCCAACCTTGGCCGTGCCCGACAACTCGGTGGCGACTTGATCGATCACCGGACCGATCATTTTGCAGGGGCCGCACCATTCCGCCCAGAAATCCACAAGCACGGGTTGGTCGGAGTCGATGACTTCGGATTGGAAATTCGCTTCGGTAAATTGCAGAGCCATGCGCGGAAGGTGGGCGCGCCAGGCCCAAACGTCAAGAGCCGCCCTGCGGACTGCGGGGCGGCTCTTGCGGAAAAAAATCTGCGCGGCTTCAGCCAAGCGGCAGACCGCAGGCTTGGAAGGCGAACAAAAGCGCCACGCCGCCGAGAATAATGCCAAAGATGGGAGCGATCATGATTATGGGTTGTTAGTATTTATTCCATCAGCAGCGACCAGTCGCCCGTCCGCGGGTTGTCTTTCGCGCTCACCCAGGCGTTTGCCGCCATCACTTGGAACGCCAGCACTGCAAGCGCGGCCACGAAGGCGAGGATCGAGAGCACGTTGGAAGCGGTTTCGCTGCCTTCTTCCTCGTCGTCCTCCTCCTTGAGGGTCGCCATTTGCGAACCGATCGGCGAAGTCGCGCCCATCGGCACGGTCGGCGTTTGAAGCTGCATCGTCGCCTTGGGCAAAATCATGGTCGGCGGCGGAGCGCCTGCGCCACCCGGTGTGCTCAGGCCGACGGTTCTTGCGCCGGGAGCATTGCCGGCTGCGAGGCGGATCGTCGGGGCGGGAGACATCGCAGGCGCGCCGGCGGTGCGGAGAGGGATGGTTGGAGCGGGTGCCGGCGGACGCGGCGCACCACCCGGAGCGGTCGGAGTCGGCGGTCCACCCGGAACCGGCGGCCGGACAGGAGGAGCCATCGGCACGGTTGCCGAAGGAACAGCAGGCGGCGCATCAGCGGCCTTCAAAGTGACGCGGACGGTCTCTTTTTTCAGAGGCACGCTCGACGTCTGCTTGTTTACGGGCACGCTCGAGGTCTGTTTGTTCGGTGTGGGATTTTCGTTTTCGCTCATGCGCTCGCAGGGTTTCGTATCGTTACCACGTCACTAAGAACAGTTGCCGGCGGTCTGTCAAACCCCCAGCGCGGGATTTCCAGGGATAATATTTCCCGGAAAAAGTCCGGAAATCACTCCGCTCCCCATGCCGGGAAAAAACGCGGCGCGATTTCCCGGGGAGGCCTTGAAATTCCGGCCTGCGGTGAGATTTTTAATGCTCTTTCGCAGCCAGCGTGATTCGAATGCCCCCGCACATGTCCGCAGAAAAGACAGCCATCAGCCCCACCCGCGCCCAGGATTTTCCCGAGTGGTATCAGCAAGTCATCAAGGCGGCCGACCTGGCCGAAAACTCGGAAACCCGCGGCTGCATGGTCATCAAGCCCTGGGGCTACGGCATCTGGGAATTGATCCAGCAGCAACTGGACCGCCGCTTCAAGGCAACGGGCCACCAGAACGCGTATTTCCCGCTCCTGATTCCGCTGTCCTACTTGGAAAAAGAAGCGGAGCACGCCGAGGGCTTCGCGACGGAATGCGCGGTCGTGACGCATCATCGCCTCGAAGCGCACAAGGATCCCGTGACCGGAAAAACAAAAATGATTCCTGCCGGCGAACTCGCGGAACCTTACGTGATCCGGCCCACCTCCGAGACGATCATCGGCGCGGCCTTCGCGCGCTGGATCGAGTCCTACCGCGACCTGCCATTGTTGATCAACCAATGGGCCAACGTGATGCGCTGGGAAATGCGGCCACGTCTTTTCCTGCGGACCGCGGAATTCCTCTGGCAGGAAGGCCACACAGCGCATGAAACGCGTGAAGAGGCCTTGGAGGAAACTCGGATGATCCATGTCCAATACGAGGAGTTCCTCCGCGACCATCTCGCGATCCCTGTCATCGCCGGTGAAAAAACCGAGAACGAACGCTTCCCCGGTGCCGACATGACTCTAACAGTTGAGGCGATGGTGCAGGACCGCAAGGCGATTCAAGCGGGGACCTCGCATTACCTCGGCCAGAATTTTTCGAAGGCGCAAAACATCTCATTCGCCGGCCGCGATGGCACGGTCCAACACGCGCACACGACCTCATGGGGGGTTTCGACGCGCCTGATCGGCACGCTGATCATGGCGCACTCCGACGACGATGGCTTGATTCTGCCACCGCGCGTTGCGACGCAGCAAATCGTAATCATCCCGATCACCCCCAAGGAAGACAGCCGCCAGGCGGTGCTCGACGCATGTCAGGCACTCGCCAGCACGCTGCGCAACCAAACCTACGCGGGTGATCCAATCCGCGTGCATGTCGATGCCCGCGACCTCGGTGGCGGTGTGAAGAAATGGGAGTGGATCAAAAAGGGCGTGCCGATCCGCATTGAGATCGGACCGCGCGACATCGAGACCCGCAAGGTCTGCGTGCAACGCCGTGATCAGGCGCTTGCCGCCAAGGAGTTCTGCGACAAGGAAGACTTCATTCAGCGCGCATCAGATCTGTTAGACGAGATCCACCGCTCGCTGTTGGACAAGGCAATCGCTTTCCGGGATGCCAGCATCGCCGCCTGTGAAAGCCTCGACGATTTCCACGCGCACTGGTCCAGCGAAAATCCCGGCTGGCTCTACACGCCATGGGCGGGCAGTCCCGAGCAGGAAGAAGCGCTTTCAAAGCAGCACAAGATCACCATCCGCTGCCTTCCCATTCCGACCGCGGATCTTCCCGGCGCACTGCCCACCGGCCCCGGCAACTGTATTCTAACAGGTGCGGCCACTGAAGTGCGCGCGCTCTGGGGGCGGAGTTACTAAAGAAGTTGATCAAGAAGTTGAGTGTTGAGTGTTGGAAAAGAGGAGAAATATCCTCTCCGCGATCCTCTCTGCTACCTCCGCTTCTCCGCTTCTCCGCGTTTCGTTTCTCTTCATTTCAATTCCCCGCGGACAAGCGGTGCGACTTTGCTGCCGAGCAACTCGATGGCCTTCATCATTTTCGCATGCGGAACTGAGGCGACGGTCATTTGAAAACTGACGCGCGAAATGCCGCCCAGCGCCTCGTTCACATAAAGGATTTTCTCCGCGACGGTTTCGGAATCGCCGATTAACAGCGCGCCCTTGGGACCCCGCACCGCATCGTAATGCGCGCGGGTGGTCGGTGGCCAGCCGCGTTCCTTGCCGATCTCGGTGAACGCATGCGCATAGCCGGGAAAGAAATCCTCCGCGGCCTGTTGCGTCGTGTCGCCGGTGAAGCCGATCATGTGCAAGCCCACGCGCAACTTGTCCGCTGCATGCCCCGCACGGCGGCCGGCTTCGCGATATAGGTCGATGAGTGGACGGAAACGATGCGGCTCCCCGCCGATGATCGCGACCATCAGCGGCAATCCCAAGGCTCCCGCGCGCACGAATGACCCAGGCGTGCCACCCACACCCAACCAAACCGGCAGCGGGTTTTGCAACGGCCGCGGATAGATGCCCTGCCCGTTGAGCGGCGCACGATGTTTGCCCGACCAGCGCGGCTTCGGCTCGTCGCGGATTTTCAACAACAGATCGAGCTTCTCGGCGAACAGCGAATCGTAGTCTTCCAAATCCAGACCAAAGAGTGGAAAGGCCTCGATGAAGGAGCCGCGTCCGGCGATGATTTCCGCCCTGCCCTGCGAAAGCAAATCGAGCGTCGCGAATTCCTGGAACACGCGCACGGGATCCGCGGCGCTCAGCACGGTGACCGCGCTGGTCAGCCGGATCCGCTTCGTCCGCGAAGCCGCCGCGGCGAGAATGACCGCGGGCGCGGAGTCCAGATATTCGCTGCGGTGATGCTCGCCGATGCCAAACACATCGATCCCCACTTGGTCCGCCAACTCAATTTCGGCGAGCAGGTTGCTGAGGCGTTCGGAAGGGCTGATCGCCGGACCGTTCGGCGAAGGCCGGCCGGCGGCGGCGAAACTGTCGATGCCGATTTGGATTTGATCGTTCATGAAATTATCTTTACATCAATATTCTTTTTGTCAAGATACTTGCGTGAAACCCAAAACGCCCGCCCCCAACTCCAGCGGAGTGCATGTCTGGCTGGTGCTGATGAAAGCCCACGCGGCGCTCGCCAAACACGCGCAGCGCAACATCGATTCCCTGGATCTGGGCGAGTCCGAGTTCCGCGCGCTTGAAGTACTGCTGCACAAGGGACCGCTGCCCGTGAACACCATCGGCCCCAAGGTGGGCTTGACGACCGGTGCCATCAGCGTGGCGGTGGACCGGCTGGTGAACAAAGGCCTGGTCCGCCGGAAGGAAGGGCTGGACGACCGGCGGGTGCGCGTCGTCGAACTGACCGCGAAGGGCCACAAGATCATCGCCCGCGGATTTGATCAACACGCGGAGGCGATGGAATCCGCGTGCTGCGGCTTGAACAAAACGGAACGAAAATCACTCGTCCACTTGCTCAAGAAACTCGGCAAGGCGGCTGAGGAGCGCGTTCATTCTGAACGCTAAGTGCGGCGGACATTCTGTCCGCCCTTTTCACTGCCGACAGAATGTCGGCAGTCCTCAGTCGACAACATGTCGACGCTCCTTTTCCCATCACGGTTGCCGCTCGTGTGCCTCAAGCATCCAGAGCCCTTTGTCCAGATCCAGCGACACGGCTGTTAGAAGATCCGCGGTGCCGGCGTCGCCGAGTTCGTCAGTGTCATCGATCGCCTTGCGCACCTCGTTTGCGCAAAATGCGAATCGCTCGGTGACAGCGGTGAGAAATGCGGTATCGCTCGCTTGCTTGGTGGGAAATTCCGGCAAGCGGGAATACGCGGCGGCCTGCCGGACGGTGCCTTGGGCGATTCCACCAAGCGCCGTGATGCGCTCCGCGATTTCGTCAAGGTGCGCCTCGACTATTTCGGCAAGCTCATCGAAAAACTTGTGCAGCGAAATGAACAAAGGCCCGCGCAGGTTCCAGTGCGCCTGTTTGGTTTGTGAATAGAGATCGGCCAGATCGGCGAGCGCTTGGTTCAGGATCGCGGCGACCTTGGAACGCGTCGCCTGCGGGAGGCTGTTGCGGGTTTTGAATGGCTTTTGCATGGATGGTGGTGGTTTGGATTCCGTCAGCATCTGCTAGATAACCTTCGGCTGCCGGAATGTCCCCACTGTCCAATCGCTTTTGCAATGTCGCCAGCGATTT
>JANMJQ010000108.1:0-5353 GCA_031371445.1 Akkermansiaceae bacterium | reverse complement strand
GGCAATCCCTCCTGCACGCACCCATTGCAATACGGCGGCGCTGTGCTCCAGGTGGGGCGAACGGGCTAGGGCCACGTCCAGAAGGATGTCAGTATCGAGAAGAACCTTCATCACCGGATGTACTTGGCGGTCAGGGCGTCGAACAGCGGGTCCGCGCCTGGCGCGGATTTCCGGAGGCTGGCGATCCCCGTCATACTGGCGACCCAATCATCGTCCTTCGTGGAAGTTGCCGACTGGAGCAGCGATTCAATCAAACCTGAAACCGTCGTGTGTTTCTTCCGGGCTTTCTGCTTGGCGAGGCGGTGAACCTCAGGGTCGAGCGTAATCGTGACTCGCGTCTTCATGAGTATGCATTTAGTCGAAATCATGCATACTGTCAAGAGCCGCCCAGCCGTTTCGCCAGCCGCGCGATCTCCGGCCGCTTGCCGGCTTCTGCCGCCGACCAGGCGATCACGTAGTCGTCCGTGTATTCCGACAGGCCGGGCAACTGAACGGGCACAAAGTCCTTGGGAAATTGCTTTTCCAAATCCTTCGGCAGAAAGCCTCCGATGCCACACTCGCGCATCGCGTCGATTGACTGCGTCCAGGTGCTGCACTCCATCGCCACGTCCAGTTCGCTCCCCGCCTCCAATGCCCTCTCCCGCAGGAACCTGGCGAAACGTCCATCGCCCTCCGGCAGGATCAGCGGAATCTCCTCCAGATGCTTCCACGACCACTTCCGCCGGCTCTTCGCCAGTGCCGATGGCAGCAGCAGGGACATCGGAATCGGTTTCAGCGCGAAACGCTCCATCCCATCCGGACAACGGTCGCTCCGCAGGATTCCGAAATCCAAGCGCCGCGCTAACAACTCCACCCGGGTTGTATTCGAAGTCAGATTCCTGAAAACCAGCCGCAGGTTCTCCTTCTTTAATTTCGATGCCCACGGGATCAGATAACTGCGGATCATCCGCTCGCCCGCGCCGAACACCACCATCCGCCGACCGCTCCCTGCCGATTCGCGGATGGCATCCAACTCCTGCCGGAATTCATCGACCTGCCGCACGATGCGCAACGCCGCGTCCGTCGGCTTGCTGGGCGTCGATGACCGTTCTAACAGATCCACCCCGAACCACGACTCCAGCTCCGCCACCTGCCTGCTGAACAAGCTTTGCCGGTTCGCATCGCCACCCGCCGCCCGCGCGATCCCGCCCTGCGCGACGATTCCGGAAAGCGTTTCCAGCCGGTCGAGCGACAGGCCCTTGAGATTGATGCGTGTGCGGGACATGACTTTTCAGTCATGTTGCAGGTGAACTGGATCATTGCAAGCCCGCCGCAAACCGGATTGACTCCATCCAATTCCCGCCATGGCTGCCAAAAAGAAAATCCCACCCCGGAAAAGCACGGCCCTGTTCATTCCCGAGAAGATCGCGCCGCTCGTCCACATCCTCCGCCATGAAAAGGTTATGCTCGATTCCGATCTCGCGGAGCTTTACGGCGTTCCGACCAAAGCCCTCAACCAAGCCGTTCAGCGAAATCTCGACCGCTTCCCGGATGATTTCATGTTTCAACTCACTGAGGATGAGATGGAAATCTTGAGGTCACAAATTGTGACATCAAGAAATGCGGAGTCTTCTTTAAGGTCACAATCTGTGACCTTAAAGCGCGGGCAGCACCGCAAATACCTCCCCTACGCCTTCACCGAACAAGGAGTCGCCATGCTCTCCAGCGTCCTCCGCTCGCCCCGCGCCGTCGAGGTGAACATCGCCATCATGCGCACCTTCGTCCAACTCCGCCGCCTGATGGACTCCAACGCCTTGCTCGCCGAGAAGATCCAATCGCTCGAAGCAAAATACGCCGAGCACGACCAGCAGTTCCAACTCGTCTTCGACGCCATCCGCCAACTCATCGCGTTTGATGATACGCCAAAACGTGAGATGGGATTCCATGCGGAGTGAATCCCAACTCTTTTCCCGCCTATCTTCAAATGCTTCTCAACATGAGACTTAAATTCATCGGAATTGCCAACTTCAAGGCTTTTGGGAAGGAGTTCCAGACCATTCCTATCAAGCCCATCACGCTTGTCTTTGGAGCGAATAGTGCTGGAAAGTCCTCGATCCTTCATTCCCTGCTGTGGCTCAACCACGCGGAATCCCTTGGCCAAACCGATATCTTCAATCCCGCGCTGGCAGGCAAGGCGGCAAATCTGGGAGGATTTGATTCCTGTTTGAACCGGAACTCCGGCATGGATCAGGTGAAATTCTCGCTCACCATCGGAAACACCCTGTCGGATGCGGATGCCCCAAAGTGGACCGATGCCATTTCGACATTCAAATTGGTTTTCGCATTTCGACGCCCAGGGAAAGGCCAAGCACCAAGATTAAGTGAGTTCCGGCTTTTTGGCGATGACATCGAGTTGCAACACTCGTGGAAACGCGGCTCCAGACAAGGAGAAGGGTATTATTCAGAAATCAATTTTGATCATCCGGCGATGCCTTTCGCTACGTGTCTCACCGAACCCATGAAGGATGCTCTGAACTCTTTCAACACATATGCGAAGTATGACCTTTTCGAAACAGCATTTTTGCCAAACCGGATGCAACTGAACGGCTTGGAACGGCTGATTTTTGAAAACGACGCGGACACTCCGCTCAAGGAACACCTGCTGTTCCTTGTCCAAGACCTTCCGTCCGCTATCATCGATGTGCTCTCGGCATTTTCCAAAAAGATCGGTGAAATGCAGTATCTACCACCGTTGCGGGACATTCCCGACCGGTCGGTGGATATCCGCGCGTGTGAGCTTCCAGGTTGGCGGGGGCTGGCCAAACAGCCCGAACTTGTTAAGCGCATTAACGCGACTCTGGAGCAGCTGAAGTTTGACCATCGCATCCAGTTGCGCAGGCTGATGCCAGTGGACGCACTGGAAAGTTCACTGATTGCCGCAACGTGCCATGCCGAGGCGGGAGACAACTGGGGAGCGCTTTCCTTTGCCGTGGAGAACGCGAGAAGCGAGTGGGAGTTTTTCGACTACCAAGAAAAACGGAAGTGGGTCAAAGCGCATCCAACGTTCTTTCGTGAGATGGTTGCATATTGGTTCGACATCATCATTCGCAACGATGATTACCGGATGCCTTATCATGAGGAGAATCCGGATGTGGATACCGAGGAATGGCCACCCGATTCGTGGCTTCAGAAACAAGCGGAGCGGCTGGCTTGGACCTCGGTGGACGATTGGAATTCCTTCGCCTATGCAACGTTTTATGACGATGCCGTTCGTCTCCACATCTCCGAGGATCAGGGGGTTCGCGCCGCATTGGCCAATGCACTGTCTGGCCAGAAAATGAAGGATGTGATCGAGTCGAACGTGGAACGAGTGGAGCTTCGCCTGCATGATCCGAAAAACGACGTTTGGACCGCATTGCAGGATGTCGGGGTTGGCACCAGTCAGTCACTGCCAATTATTATTGAAGCATTCGCCCAGCACGAAAAGCTCATCGCCATCGAACAGCCGGAACTTCATCTCCACCCAAGGCTCCAAGCTGAACTCGGCGATGTCTTCATCGAATCCGCGCTTGGAGAGAACAAGAATACCTTTCTGTTGGAAACCCACAGCGAGCATCTCTTATTGCGAATTATGCGCCGGATGCGGCAGACTGCCGAAGGAACGTTACCCGAAGGGTTTCCTCCAGTGAGCCCTGAAGATGTGGCATTGTTGTTTGTTTCCCCCGGGCTGGAGGGGAGCGTTGTGCAGGACATCGGTCTCAACGAACGTGGCGAGCTGATCAAAGCTTGGCCCGGTGGGTTTTTCGAAGAAAGCTTCAACGAAATGTTCGACTGATATGCTCTCCGAGTTCGCCCTCAGCCCTGCGGTTTTCCGGACCACCTCCTACGAAAGCGAGGGGATGGCGGATTTTTGTATCAGGACGCTGAAACAGCCATTTTTGGAAGATTGCCTTGTTCGAAATCTTCATGGCGGCGACTGGTTCAAACAGCTCAATGAGCAAAGGGGATCCCTCCCCCCGATGGCAAAAGAGTTGATCAAAAAACTCAAGACTCAAGGCCGCTTGATTGGTCACGAGCCTGCGGGAATCAAATGTCCGACGACCGATGAGGAATGGGAAATTGAAGCCGTTCTCTCATCCGAACAGATGTCGCTTCGAGGGATGATATTCAGCAAAGAGGCCAAAAATAGCCGACACCGTAAAAATCCATTCGTCGCCTGCCCAGAAACACTTCCGAGCGTGAACTTTTGGAAAGAGCGCCCGTGTTCACTGAGAATCCCACGCGGCATCAATGAATACTGCGATTTAATGCTGCCGCTATTGCGCCATGCCTCTTGGATTGCATTCATAGATCCTCACATTAATCCGGAGAGGAAAGGTTATTCGGATTTCATCCAATTGCTTACTCACCCGCTTTTGACTGAACGAAGTTCCAAACCAACTATCGAGATCCACCGCGTTGCATGGCTTGAAGACAGGAAGGAAAAGCAGCCTAACAAACTTCCCAAGTTTGCCGAAATTGAAACGATTTTTCGCGATAATTGGTCCGCAAAATTGGAGCGCCGTGGAATCAAAGTTGAGGTATTTCTATGGGTAGACTTCCATGACCGATTCGTCGCCAGCAACCTCGTCAGCATGACTTGGAGCAATGGTTTCGACACGACTAGCGAAAGTGAAGCGCGAGTCACCGTCGGTCGATTGAGCCGAGCGGATCAGGATGATCTTCAAAAGGAGTTCGCCGCAAATTCGACACGGCATGGAACTCCGTTTCGATTCAAAATTGGCAGCCTGGGTTAGTCTTCAACTTCGCGCCCATCTCTCATTAAGTTCGAATCACGAGCAGCAAGCGTATCGTAAAAAGCAATGATCCACACCACGGATTTACAGATTGAGGAAGAACGCAGGCGGGCTTGGTTGCGTGGGGAGTTGAAACCGGGCGACGATGCGGACGATTCCGAATTTCTCGAACTCGATGCCGATACCCTGCTCAAGGAAGCCAAATTGCTAAACCTAAATTCAGAAATAAGAACGGATTGCACGGAAAACACGGATAAAGAATGACTTGGCACTGAATGAAGTCGCATCCAATGGGTTCGCCGCTCTATTCATGCATCTCTTTAATAATCCGTGGACTCTGTGAAATCTGTGGTTTCCATCTTCCTATTTAGGTTGATCGATTCGAACTTGTGGGTGTTGAGGCCGGGATGGCGGGGATTGGTTTCGAGCATACCCAGGGCTTTTCTAACGGCCTTGAGCCGCTTCGCCAATCCGTCGTCAGCTTCGAGGGCATCCAGTTGGCGCGATGCCCGTTTGGTGAAGAGAAGTTCGAAAGCCATGCTCAGTCGATTTCATCGTTGGCAAAGCTGGCGAAACTT
>JANMJQ010000290.1:0-1531 GCA_031371445.1 Akkermansiaceae bacterium | reverse complement strand
TTCCACTCGAAAACTCGCCGTCTCAACCATCAGGGCTTCCGCCTCGCGTCGGCGCTGCAGGCCGCGGCTGGCGGGCCAGAGGCGCTTCATGGAACGCAGTCTGGCGGCGATTTCTAACAGCACTGCGGGCACCTCGAGCGTATCATCGGCGATGGCGTCGCGGATCTCGCGCATTTCGCGGCGGCGTTCGCCGTTCATGTCGGTGCCGCGATTATAGACGAGTGAAACCAAGGCCCCTTGGGCATCGGGTGGCAGGCGGGTGATGCCGTGAAAGGTTTTACCAGCCCACAGTTTGATCTTCGGCAGCGTTGCGCGCATGAAGACTTTGTCGGCATCGCTGCGGTGAATTGTAATATCTGCGAACTGCTTCGCCATGCCATGCGCGTCGGCACCGCGTTCGCCGATCGCAGTGGCGAGCAACAAGAGGTCCTCCATGCCCAGGAAATCACCCCAGTCGCCCATGAATTCGTCATACGAATGATAACCGAGATCATAGCCATGGCCGATCGAAATGCCCGACATTTCGCCGGCCCATTTCGACGGTTGATCCATGCCTTCGAAATCCAAAATCATCTGCAAGGCTTTCTCGGTGACGATCGCTTCGTTAGGGTCGACCACGATCGCGCGCGGTGCTCCTTCCGAACGCCGCCGCGGCACAAGTTCTGTTAGAAACGAGGCGTTCACATAGCCCTCGATGCGTTTGCGATGCACGACCGCGCTGACCTTCCACCACAGGCTTTTCGAAGTTTCCGCCAATTTCACCACCGCATGATTGCGCGGCAAGCTAGCCAACACCGCGGCGGGCGAGAGATCGGCGGGAGCGGATCGCAGATTTAGGGTGGATGCCGTTACGCGATACTTTCCGACGGGCTGGGCGGGGTGTTTGGAAGATCCCTCATAGTCCGCGAACCAGCCGTAGAGGATGGCGGGGTTGTCGGTCAAAGCCGACGCGCTGTTTTCAGCGATCGCATCGCCGTCGTTCTTCCACGCGGACGACGAGCAATGAATCACTTTCGCGACCCGGCCATTTTCCACCGCTGTCACCAGACCGATATGTCCTTGGTGGCCACCATGATCCGCGTAAACTGCTATGCAACCTGGACGCGGCACGCTGAGACGTTCGAACAATCCGGATGGCGAGTGGATGTCTTCGCAGATGGCGGAGGTCTCGAACCAGCCGCCATTGGCTTTGAGGTAAAATGGATCTGTTAGATTTCGCGGGATGCCGAGGCACCATGCGATGAAGCCCGAGCAATCGCATTCGCCGGAAGACGCTGGTGAATCGGTTGCGGGTTTGTAGCCACCGCGACCAAGCTTGTATTTGATGCCCTTGCCCAGCGCGCCGCGGGCTTTTGCGATCACTTCCTGGGGTCGGTGTCGCTGGCTCATATTTCAGAAGTCTATTTGATGAAATAGAACGGATTGGGCAGCTTGAAATCGCGCTCCGAGTGAGTTCCGGCGAAATCGCTGAACTGGTCGCCGACGTTGGCGATGATGGTATAACCTTGTCCGGAAATCCGCGCGCGTTGTG
>JANMJQ010000279.1:0-12413 GCA_031371445.1 Akkermansiaceae bacterium | reverse complement strand
ACGAAGAGCATCAGGGAAATCAGGGCCAGCGCGCAGACGGTTTGGAGGATTTCAAGCGGCTTGGCTTTGACGGGGCGGCCGGTGATTTTTTCCAGGATCGCTAGAACGATATGGCCACCATCGAGGACCGGGAATGGCAGCATGTTGAGGATGGCGAGGTTCACGTTGAAGAGGACCATGAAGCCGATGATGCGCCGCCAGCCTTCGTCCATTTGCAGGAGCGAATACAACAGCGAGCCGATGCCGACCGGACCGCTGAGATGGCCGACGCCGATGCTGGAATCCGGCGCAACCACCCGGTTGATGGTCACCCACATGGTCCGGACCGTATCCGCAATCTGCTGGAACGGGCCGGGATGGACGATCGTTTGGTTGGTGAATGTGTCCGCGGAAAATGAAATGCCAAGCATCGCGCTTTTGCCGGGTGGTGACAAGGGAACCACGGGTGCGGCGGAAAGGGTGAGCGGCTTGCGGTTGCGCAATATCTTGAACTCGATTGGCTTGCTGCCGTTGCCCTTGACGTAATCGACGACGGCCTGGGTATCGATCCCGAACTGCAGGCCATCCATTGAGACCAGTTCGTCGCCCGGCAGGAACCCCGCCTTTTCCGCAGGGCTCCCTTTCACGATGTCCGCCATCTCGATATGATCGGCTTGCGGCAAGATGCCCACCTGCCTCAGGCCACCGCGCTGATACCACTCGGATTTGCCGGTCTTAAAGGTGGACACCCGCTTGAGCGGCTCAGCAACGCCAGGACGCTGGACGGTGATCTCGATCTGCTTGTTTTTGCTCAGAACGATGTTTTCAAAAATGCTGTTCAGCGATCCCGCGAATCCATGCACCGGGTTGCCATCGATTGCGATGATCTTGTCGCCGGGGAGGATTCCCGCTTGTTCCGCAGGGCTGTCCTTGAGCACTTCGCCCACGATCTGCGTAGGCGTGAAATCGGCGGGCTTGCCGATGCCCCATACGGTCAAAGCCGCTACTAAGGCGAGCAGCATGGAAAACAAGGGGCCCGCGAAGGCGACGATGATTTTATCGATCGGTGAAATGGGCGGCAGATTTTCGTGAGTGCCGGAACCCTCAAGCGTTTCCATGGGTGCCATTTGCGGCAAGGCGACGAAGCCACCAAAGGGCAGCCAGCCGAGTCCATATTGCACGCCCCTGAAGTCTTTTTTCCAGATCGGTTTCCCGAACCAGATTTGAAAGCGGTCGATCTTCAGACCACGCCATTTGGCGGCGAGGAAGTGTCCGAGTTCATGGACGAAGATGATGATGTTGAAAAACGTCACCACGATGGCGATCAGCAGGATCACCTTGAGAATGGTCGTGAAAAGAAGCATGGGTGCGGGTTGGGCTGCGGAAACCTAGCGACGCTGATTGTTCCGACAAGTTCATTAAATTTTCACGTATGGATGATTTCCCTCCCCAGCCCGGCCTTTTTCCACCTTGCGGGGCCTTCCGCAGCCCGGTGTCATGGCTTGGATTTCAAACCCGTCTTCATGAAAAAAACCTGTTCCGCCCTGCTCCGCCTCTTGTTTTTTGCCCTCGCCGTCTTGCTGGCGACACCCTTGGTCAGAGGACAGGATGGGCTCGATGTGAAGGAAACTGACGCCAAGGTGATCGTGACCTGGCCGATGTCGAAGCAACTGATCTTCAACCTCGACGAGACAAAACCGTTGATCGCGGAAATGGCGGTTCACGATAACGGCACCCGGACTGTCGTCGCGCGCAACCTTCAGCCCGTGACCCTGCTAACCGTGGGATCGCGCAATCTCGATGATCCTGCGGGCTGGGTGGCGTTTTTCGACAATCCCCCGAAGCGGCCGCATCAGACTTTTCCCGTCGTCTATGGCAAAAGGTCGCTGAAGGTCGAGAGGAGCGAGTCGCGCGCCGTGGTGACGATCGCCGAGGCCTCCGCGGGTTCGTTTCATGGCGAGCTGCGCTTCACCTTTTTCAATGGGGGCCTGTTCCTTGTGGAAACGGTGCTATCGACCGAAGAGGATGGCCGCGCGATCCTGTATGACACCGGCCTGACCAGTGCGGACGCCGGGTGGAAATCGCTGGCATGGAAAGACGCGAACGGCGGCACCCCGAAATCCGGTCCAGTGGATGTGCCGGCGGAGAATCTCGCCGTGGCTGGCCGCACGATCACGGTAGATGGCTACGATGGCGGATCGCTCGCCATTTTCCCCGCACCACACCGGTTCTTTTTCCCGCAGGATGAGGCCTTCAATTTGAAGTTCATCTGGCGTGGCCGCGACTACGGGGGCAAGCGCGATCCGGGCTTCGGCATCCGCCAGCATCCGGAAGGCGATGGCCGTTGGGTGCCGTGGTTCAACGCCCCTCCGGGAACGAAACAGGAACTCGGCGCGTTCTATCTGCTTTCCAAGGGCGATGCGAAAAGCGCGCTCGATGCCGTGGCGAAATACACGCGGGGCGATCACTACGAGGAACTACCAGGCCGCAAGACCTTCACGAGCCACTATCACATCGAGCACACGATGGATTATCTCCAGAAACAAAAGGAGCAGAAGACCACCGGTGTGCCGAAAGGCCTGGAGTCTCCAAACTTTCTCAAGACGTTTAAAGCCCGCGGTATCAACATCGTGCATCTCGCCGAGTTCCATGCCGGCCCCACGCCCAAGCTGCGCGACGATGTGCGCTTGCCACAGTTGAAGACGCTGCACGATGAATGCGCGCGGTTATCCGACAAAGATTTGCTGCTCCTTCCTGGCGAGGAACCCAACGTCCATCTCGGCGGCCATTGGATCAGTTTCTTCCCCAAGCCGGTGTATTGGGTGCTCAACCGCGAAGCGAAAGATCCGTTCGTCCAGCAAAGCGCCGAATACGGACAGGTCTATCATGTCGGCGGCCCTGACGATGTGTTGAAATTGATGGAAAAGGAAAACGGCCTGATGTGGACGGCGCATCCGCGGATCAAGGCATCGATCGGCTTTCCCGATGATTACAAGACCGAGCCTTTCTTCGCGTCCGATCATTTCTACGGTGGCGCGTGGAAAGCGATGCCCGCCGATCTGTCACGGCCAACGCTTGGTTGGCGCGTGCTCGATCTGTTAGATGACATGTGCAACTGGGGCTTCCGCAAGCACGCGCATTCCGAGGCGGACTTGTTCAAGATGGAGCCTGAGTCCGAAACCTATGCGCATCTCAACATCAATTACCTCAAGCTCGACAAGCTCCCGGCCTTCAAGGATGGCTGGCAGCCGGTGCTCGACGCCCTGCGCAAAGGCGATTTCTTCAGCACCACCGGCGAGATCCTGATTCCTGATTTCACCATCGATGGCAAACACAGCGGCGAAGAGATAGCGGTGGCCGGACCGAATAAGAAATTACAGGCCACGCTTGATTGGACCTTTCCACTGGCGTTCGCGGATGTCATTTCCGGCGACGGTAAAAAAGTGTATCACCAGCGCATCGATTTGAGCGATACGGGTGAGTTCGGCGCGAAGATCTTGAACCTCGACGTCGATCTAACAAACCGGACCTGGGTGCGATTCGAGGTGTGGGATGTCGCGTGCAATGGCGCCTACACGCAACCGATTTGGATTGGGCCACAACAACCCATCAAATTCCCGGAAGAAACGAACGGCCGGCCGATTTCAAAGGAGAAATTGGGTGAGATAACGGACGTCATCGCACCCGCCGCACGGCAACCGGCGATGTGGAAGTGGACCGTGAGCGAACCGTCGGCCGAATGGGCGAAGCCGGGCTTCGATGCCAGCGCGTGGCAGGAAGGAAAGTCGGCGTTCGGCACCGCAACCACGCCGGGAACGGATGGCATTCTCAACACCGTTTGGAACACCAAAGACATCTGGATCCGCCGTGAAGTGCAGTTGCCAGCGCAGCTTGGCGAGAACCTGAAGCTGCTGGTCCATCATGACAACAAGGCCGAGGTCTACATCGACGGTGAACTCGCATGGAAAGCCGTCGATATCGAGACGCGGGATTACCAGGTGTTCCACATCCTTCCCGATGCCTTGGCGAAGTTGAAACCCGGCGCGAAGATCACCCTCGCCGCGCATGGACACAACGGACAAGGCGGCCAGGTGCTGGATGTGGGGATTGTGAATGTGAAGTGAATGATTGAGGCCGCTCTTCGTACGTAGTTCCGCTTTTAGGTGGTCTTTCGCTTCCAGAGCCGCCGAACAGCCAGACATCTATAAAGCGGGCACGGGAAGATTGACAGATGTAACAATTATTGCCGTAATGCTAATTATTACTTTGATCGCGGCCTGTTCTGCTGGGGATTAGTGTATAAGATCAGGCTACTGGTTTCTCATTTCCACCATTTGGTCTTCAGTTCGAGCGGCGCGGGATACTCCCGTCCACGAGCGAAATGCCATCCACGTCGTCCCCATCGACAGATTTGCAAAGGCACGGGTGCCAAAAGCACTCCTCGAAGAAATCTCCAACGTGAATCTCCTTCTCTGATTTGATGTCCTTCGGCATAGATCTAACCAATCTCCCAATCTTCCAATAGCAGTTCCGGCACTCGGCGAAACTCGCGTGTGTTGTGAGTCACAAGCGAAATCTCCAGGCTGAGCGCCTGGCCTGCCAGCATCAGATCATATGGTCCTATGATTTTGCCTCGCTGCTCAAGATACCAACGAATCCGCGCCGTGTGCTGGGCAGCATCGTCATCGAAAGGCAGGAGATGAAGCGGCTCGATGAATGCTTCAACTTTTCGCTTCTCTGTGTCCGGCCTCTGACAACGTTCCACGCCAGACAAAAGTTCGTAAAGGGTGACCGACGAAATCCCGCAATCGGCCGGAACGTGGGCTGTGAAGTTTTTAAGCACCTGAGAATTTCCCCGCATCGCGGCGATACAGACATTCGTGTCCAACAGGTGCGTCATCCGAAGAGCGATGGAATGGGTGGCGTCGCTCCTTGGGCGGGACGCTCGAATGCGGCATCGTCGATGCGGATGGCCTCGAAATAATTTTCGGGCCACGCGGATTGAGTGATCGGTTCAATCAGGATACCGGAGCCAAGTCGACGAATCGAAACTTCCTTTCCGGGCAAACGAAGCTCCTTCGGCAAGCGCACCGCTTGGCTCCGCCCATTCATAAAAAGCGTCGTTGTCATATCTGATATATACCAACGGAAGATCAGGCTGTCAAACTCACTTATCCGACAAATCCTTGGGCGCGGCTCCGCCATCGTCCGGGGGGAGGATTTCGTTGGCGAGGCGTTTCACACCGCTTTCGGCCAGATCGCTTTGCGGGTGGATGCTGCGGGCTTTGAGATACCATGCCATCGCGGAACCCGTTTGCTTGGGCAGCTTGTTTTCAAACTGGCGGGCCTTGTCGAGGGCGCGGGTGAAGTCGGCTACCTTGGGGGCCAATTGCTCCAGTTCATGACCGAGTTTCGGATCGTCCGGAAAATCCTCGCGCAGTTTCGCAAGCTGTTCCCAGGCGGCGTAGTTCTGGCCAACCTTGCTGAATTCCGAAGCCTTGCTGATCGCGGTTTCGATCTTCGTGAGATTGGTCATGATCTGCTTGAACGCATCTTCACGGGTCGCGTCACCTTGGATGGTCGGTGCGATTTCATACTGCCGACGTGCGATCTCACGGAAGTTGCCTTCGCTCAGGAGCCGGTCGAAATCGTTGCGAACGGTGATCAGGCTGCTGCTGTTGTTCACGAGACTACGGAACTCGGCGAGCTTCGGGTTGGTCGGCCAGATCTCGGCGGCGGCACGGATTTTTTCGGCGGCCTTGTCGTTTTCCTTCGCCAACAGGTGCGCCTTGGCTTCTTCAATCGCAAGGTCCGAGGCGAGCGTATAAGCGGCGATCGCGCTATCGACCTTGGACGAAGGGAAATCCTTGGCGCTGGTCTTGAGCCGCACCGCCAGTTCCTTGGTGCGGGTGTAATCGTGCGCCTGCAAAGCGCCGTAGAGTTCGTTGAGATCGCGGGTGTATTCGAGAACCTTGCGTTTCTTCTCAAGCGGCAGGGTCGCGACCGGTGAGAGGTATTCGCCGAGCGCGTAGGCTTCCATCAATCGTTGCGAGGCGGAATGCAGCTCACCGCGCGAAAGCATGAGGTCGAAGGCTTCGATGTATTTGCCGGCCTCACGGATGGCTTCGTTCGAGAGTGAGTCGAGCGAAGCCACCGTCGGGCTGACCCCAACCGATTCGGAAAACAATTTTCCGACATCGGAGTTTTTATCCACGTGCAGGGTGGCATCACCATCCTTCCAAATCTGGTTGTAAAAGCGTGCGGCCATCAGCACGTGTTCATAGCGGCGCTGCACGAACCACTGGATCATGCTGACCTGGTATTGCGCCTTGGTGCGCAGCGTCTGGGCCTCGGTGCGGGCGATGTTGGATTTTTTCAACAACTCGATCTCGGCCATCCGGCGCAGGATTTCCGCATACTTCAGCGAGGCCATGCCGGCCCCGCCATTTTGGGCGGGCTTGTTCTTTTTGTCCTTGTCCTTGATGTCCTCCGCTTCGTTCAAGGACTTGTCGCGTTCATGGCGCGCGGTCCAGTCACCTTCCTGAATGATGCGGGTCTTCTCCTCCTCCATCGTCTTGTTGAGCTTGTTGAGCCCGTTGACGTCGTTCTTCGCGAGCATCGCCATGTAAATCGACTCCGCGAGCGAGCCGCAGAGGTTGGCGTCGCCGGGATAGGCGGAGGCGCTTGGCAGCATTCTGAACGCCGCGTAGATGTCGGGGCCACCGCTGCGGAAGGGCGAAATCGTGGCGAGGATATTGGTGATCGTTTCGCGGTATTTCGCGGCCGCTTCATCGCTCTCGGGCGGTTGGCTGAGATACTTTTCGAAGCGCGCCTTGAGCAGGCGGTTGTCGCCAAGCGGAATCGCCACACCGCCGACGGTGATCGTTTCAGCGGCGGGATCGAGCAGAGGAATCTCCTGCCCCAGCGGACTTGCGGCCGGTTGTTTTTTGTCTTCCGTAGGCGCGTTATCGACCGGTGTTGCGTTCTTGGCCGGCGTCTGGCCCACTGATGGCGGCGTGTAAACCTGGCCATGAACAAGGCCTGCGGCGAAGAGCGGAAGAAGATAGCGGGTTTTCATGAAACTGCGCGCGATGGCTGTTAGAGATTGGTGACGGCGGTGGCCACGGGGATGCCGCCTTGCCGGAATTTCACCCGGAATGCGTACTTCTGCTTGGTGGCGATGTTGAGATTGTTGAACTGCTGCGGGATGACGATGGCCACATAGTCGTCGTCGCCATCCGCATTGACTTTCACGCTCACCAACTGGCCGTTGCCGGTGGTCCATTGGAGCTTTTCGTCGATCTGGCCCTCGATGACATACTCGTTGCCGCGGAGGCTGTTGCCGTTTTCAAGCAGTTCGTGGACGTTCAGCTTCTCGCCGTCGATCGAGGCCGTGGACTTCTTGGCGAGCAAGGATTTCCCGGCAACGACCGCCACGACGATCGCCGCGATGGCCCCGAGGATGATGCCGGGATGAATGCTGGAACTAGCGCGTCGGGCCATAAGAGGTAAATGCTGAAAACTGAAATGCTGAAATGCTGAGAACTGAAATGCTAAGATCTAAGAGAAAGATGACGGGTTTCGTGGGGAAATCGAGGGAAAGCTTGCAGTGGAAATTTCAGCATCTCAGTTTTTCAGCATTTCAGAATTTACCCATGACGGGGTTTCGTGGGGAAATCGAGGGAAAGCTTGCAGTGGAAATTTCAGCATCTCAGTTTTTCAGCATTTCAGCATTTATCTTCTCAGTCCCACTGTGGCCGCCGCGCGCCGGCCCAGGTCGCGATGAAGGCGATGGCGATATGAGCGCCGAGGGCATAGAGGCAGAGGCTGCTGGGTGAGGGGCTCGTGTCGATGACCGACGTCACGGCATTGCGGACATGGCCTTGCAGGGCCTCGACCGATCCCGACCATGCCCAATATGCGGAAATAAAGGGGCGTGTGAATGCCTCGATATTCTCCGGCAAGGCAAGGACCGCACCGGAGAGCGGCAGTTGGAAACCGACGAGGTAAATCGACAACAACGACGCCTGCTCCGCGGTTTTCATCAGCGAGGATATTGCGAGGCAGATGGTGGTCATCGCAGCGTTCACCAGCAGGAGGAAGCCCGCGTGCTGGACGAATTCGCCACGGAAGGCCCCGAAGAAGTTTACAAAGAAGGCCATCCACAACGATTGGGCGATGACGAGGCAGGCGAGGAAAGCAACCTTGGAGGCGAGGTAAGCGGATGGCCGCAAGCCGCCGAATTTTTCCTTTTCATAAATCGGCCGCTCCCCGGCGATCTCGCGGGCCGAGTTGTTCGAGCCCATCAGGGACAGGAGCACCACCTGGAACATGATGATGCCGGAAACCGCCGACCCGACTTTCGCTTGGTCCGAGCCGACGTTTTGTTGTTCCGTGATTTCATCGCGAACGTCGCTTTGGTGCGTATCGGAATAGCTGCGGATGTTCGCGCCGGCCTTGTCGCTGAAGAGCGTGACCAGGACCGGGAAGCAAAGGATGATGGCAAGTTGCAGGAAGACCTGTCCGCGGTCGCGGAAAAAAATCCGCCAGCGCCGCGAGAGGAGAGTCGCGAACTGCGTGAAAAATCCCGGCAAGCGGACGTTTTGCACTGGCTCTGTCGCAGCTTCCGCGGACTCACCCGCGACCGCTTTGTCAGCCTCAGGTGGCAGTTGCAAACCACCGCTGGCAATCTCGTCCGCGCGGTGCTTCTCCATCATCTTGCGGTAGGAATCGCGATGCTTCTGCCATGACGCATGCCAGCGCTCCGACGCCTGCGTTGCCAGCCGCGGATAAACCTCCTCGGTGTCATGCACCGAAAAGTAATGGTTCATTTTCTCCGGCGGACCATGGAAGGCAACCCGGCCCTCGTGCAGCACGAGGATGGAATCATAGAGCTCAAGATGAGCCAGCGAGTGCGTGACCGACAACACGATCCGGCCATCCTTGCGCGACAAGTCGTGAAGCAAATGGACGATTTCACGCTCCGAGCGCGGATCCAGCCCCGACGTTACTTCATCGCAAAGCAAAATTTTCGGATCGGACACCAACTCCATCGCCAGGCCGAGCCGGCGTTTCTGCCCACCGGACAACACCTTCACCTGGCGGTCACTGATCGGCGTCAGGCCCGTCTCCTCCAGCACGCGGTCGATGCGGTGATCGAGCTCGGCCGTATCCCGGCAACGCACCCGCAGGCGCGTCGCCGCTTCCACCGACTCATCGACGGTCAGCGGGTCGTAGGCGATCGAGAACTGGGGCACGTAGCCGATTTCCGACGGGGAAAAATCGCCGTCTTCCGAAAGATTGCGGCCTTCCCAGAACAAGGAACCGCCCGACTCGGGATTGAGGCCGGCGATCGTTTTCAGCAAAGTCGTCTTGCCGCAGCCCGAGGGACCGACGATGGCCATGAAATGCCCTTTCGGCACCTGCAGCGAGACGCGGTCCACCAACGCGACGTCCTCGCCGTCTTTGCGGATGGTGAAGCTTACCTCTTGAAGTTCGAGCACGATGAAATGGGTCTGGAATAATACCTAACGGGGCCGGCAACGAATCTTTATCGTCTGCGCGAAAATAATCGCCGCCGTTTACTCGATCGGCACGATCCGGAGCTTGCCCGCCGGCTTTTGGGCGAGCGCTGAGGCGAGCGTGGGAGCCATCGCCAAAGGATCGGGCGTCGTGGACGCGGAGTTGTCGAGGGCATTGCGGAGCGCGCCTTCCACCAATTGCCCGCAATGGATCTTCATCGGCGGCAGGGGCCCGAGCTCACCGGTCAGTTCCTGGGCACCCAGGTTTTTCGCCTCTTCCACCGTTTTTCCGCGCAGCAATTCGGTCGCCATCGACGCCACGGCGATGGCGGTCTGACAGCCGAACGCCTGGAACGAGGCGCGGTCGATGACGCGCTTGCCGTCCTTTTCGGTGAACTTCAGCCACATCCGCAGCATGTCGCCACACTCGGGCGAGCCGACGGTGCCCACGGCATCGGCGTCCGGCAGTTCCCCCTGGTTGCGGGGATTGGCCAGCGCTTCCTGGACCTTGCTTTCAAATGAATCGGTCATCCGCGGGCGATTTTCAGCGAGGAGGCGGCGATTGCCAGGGAAATATCGCCCGTCATTTCGCGTTGAACTGCCGGCCCCGGCCCGTTTCCCAGGCCTTGCGGACGCTGCCATAGAGCGCCGTCAGGGTGTTTGCGGACATGATGCGATACTCGATGGATTTCGCATGCGACGTGACACCATACTTTTTGCCGACCATATCCTCGAGGCCGCCGCCAACCCTTTCACTGGCTTTATCTAACAGTTCCTGGGCGCGCTTGGTGACGTCCGACGCCGTGCTGCCCCCCGCGGCGCTGGTGACGGGCTCGATGTAATAGAAGCGCGCCAGGGCCTGCCCGACCGTATCGACCGTCACTTCATCGACAATCACCGCGCCATCGAGCAGGTATTTGTGACGGCTTACCGAAACGATTCTGTCGAGGGCCACCATGAAATGTCCGCCACCAACGCTCGCCTGCCAAAACCGCGGAGGGCCGTCTGAATCGCCTTCTTTTGCCGTTTCGCCGGTCGTGGTGCTTCCATCGCCGGCGTCCGGAGCTTGCGCCCTTGCCGGGACCGCAAACACGAAACAAGCGGCGGAAACGATCATCAGGATTTTGCGGATCATGCGGGAACCATGGCAGACGCAACGCGGCTTGGCTAGCGAGATGGACGGAACCCGCAAACGGGATTGTCACATTGCGGATTGAGAGGCATGCTGTGTTTGTGATAAGCTACCGTCCAAATGTTGCCGCGCTGGTTGTGAACCCGGCCGGCAGCCTGCTCATCTGCGAGCGCAAGACCGCTCCCGGCGCCTGGCAATTTCCCCAGGGCGGAGTCGATGCCGGGGAAACCGTGGAGCAGGCGCTGTTCCGCGAAGTGCGCGAGGAGATCGGGATCGCCCCGAAATTTTACGACGTCATCGAAAAGCGCGACGGCTACCGCTATCTTTATCCCCCGGCGGTGCGGGTGAAAAAGGTCCGCAAGCACGGCAACCATGGCCAGGAACAAACCTATTTCCTCTGCCACCTCAAACCCTACGCGCCGCAGGTCAACGTCCACCAAAAGCCCCCCGAGTTCCGCGCCTACCGCTGGATCCTCCCCACCGAGTTCGACCTCGACTGGCTCCCCGGCTTCAAACGCGACGTCTATCGCGAAGTCATGCGGGATTTTTTCAAGGTGGAGCTCGAATAATGTAGAGGCGTCTCTATGAGCGCCTGAAGATGGAAACGAACCACGGATGGACGCTGATGAACACGGATCAGAAAATTCTAAATCTTAAGAACCAAATCTAAAATCCACATCCGTGTCCATCCGCGTTCATCCGTGGTTCTCTCTTTAAAAGCACCTCGCGTCATTGGTCCACTTTCAAACTCGCAAACGGGCACTGCGCGACATCCGGCCGCGCTTTAAGCCCGGCGGAAATCACTTCGGCGCTGCGTTTTACGATGCCCTTGAAGGATTCCGTGCCGTTGATTTTAACGACAACCGGCTTGTCGAGATCGAGCAACGAATCTGTTAGAAGTATCGCGGTGCCTTTCGGGACATCGCCTTCGAGTGAGATCTCATTGCCTGCGACCGTCGCCACGATTTTCTGTCCGGCCTTTGCGCTCCCCGGAGGAATTTCGAGCCAGCAAAACCGGTCGTGCGTCACGTCGTCCTGCAACCAAACGATCTTCTTCGGCCACGGGTTGCGCGTGTGATCCATCATCCACGGAATCGCCTCGGCGTCCTTGCCATTCATCCAATGCGGCAAGCCGGGATAAATATTCACACGATGCTCGTAACCTTCCGGATCGGCCTTTTGCAGCGCATCGAGTTCCACGCCTTTCGCGGCGCAGATCTTGTTGCGGTCGTAAGCCGCATCAGCACCACCGCAATAAATCGCGAAAGGAAGATTCCGCAGTCCCAACAACGACGCGTCATTCGGATGACCCGCCATCATCGCCGCCGCACCCAGGCGATCCGCCATCCGTGGCGCAAGTTGCCAGACACCGTCACCGCCGGCCGAGTATCCTGTTAGATAAACGCGGTTCGCATCGACGTTGCGGACGGCGATCATGTCCTCGATCAAACGGCTGAACAAGGGATCGATGTGCGCCTCGTGCCACATGTTCCATGCATCGGTCGGCGCGCGCGGCGCGACATAGATGCCGTCTTTCGGTTTGTAGAGGAGGATCTGGTTTTGCCATTGCTGGTCGTTCATTTCCTTCGGCCCGCTGCCACCGCCGTGCATGGAAATGAAGAGGCAGGATTTGCCATCCTTGCCTTTGCCATAATCCTTCTCCAACCACTTGAGCGTCTTGTCACCGATGGTGATCGCCTTCGCGTCGAGTTCGGCGGAACGCTCGGTTTTCAATTTTGCCAGCACTTCAGTCGCGAGCTTGTCGCGTGTCGCCTCCGCTT
>JANMJQ010000274.1:0-23738 GCA_031371445.1 Akkermansiaceae bacterium | reverse complement strand
AGGGCGTGTTTTGAGGCGAAGGGGAGTTCGGTGCTGTGGTTGGGGTAAACGAGGAGAACCTGGTTGTGATCGGAGTCGAAGCCGATGCCGGGTTGTGAGACGTCGTTGGCGATGATGAGATCGCAGCGCTTGCGGACGAGTTTGTCGCGGGCGTTGGCTTCGAGGTTTTCGGTTTCGGCGGCGAATCCCACCAGGGTCCCTTCGAAGCCCAAGGCGCCGCGCGCCGAGCCTAGAATATCGACGGTCTTCACGAGTTCGAGGCTCAGGTGGTCGCCTGATTTTTTGATCTTCCGGGCTTCGGGATGGGCGGGTGTGTAATCCGCAACCGCGGCGGCAAAGATGGCGATGTCCATGCGCGTGATTGCGCGCGCCACCGCGTCATGCATGCTGGCCGCGCTTTCGACGGGAATGAAATCCACGCCCGGCGGGACGTCGAGATTCGTGGGGCCGGATACCAGGAGCACCGAATGGCCTTCATGAGCGAAGGCACCGGCGAGCGCATAGCCCATTTTCCCTGACGAGCGATTGCTGAGAAAACGCACCGGGTCGATCGGCTCGCGCGTCGGACCGGCGGTGATCAAAACTTTCACGGGGCCAATCCTGTCCGCGCGGCGGGGCGAGTGCAAGCAGACGACTATTTCGGCTTCTTCGGTGGCACCGGAGCTGGCGTAGGCGCGGGTGCGGGCGTCGGGGTTTTGGAATCGTCCTTTTTGGGGTCTTCCGTTTTACCCGCCTTGATGTCCGCGAGAACTTTCTTGGCTTCGGCCTTTTGCTTGTCATCCAGTTTGGTGGAAATATCCGCAACCATCTTGGCGGCGTCTTCCACTCCCCTTTCCTGCGCGAGGGTTGCGAGAGCCCATGCCTTCACCGGATCAGCCTTGGTGCCGATCCCCTCGTTGACCAGACGTGCCAGGGCCATCGTTGCCGGGCCGTTCCCTTGGTTGGCGGCAAGCGCGTAGAGTTGGCCGGCATTTTCGATATTCTGGGGAACGCCAGCACCGCGCTCGTATAGGGCTCCGAGATTGTTCTGGGCCTGGGCATTGCCGCCTTGTGCCGCACGGGTCAACCAAGCCACTCCGGAAACCGTGTCGGCCAGGGCCAACTTGCCGGAAAGATAAAGCAGACCGAGCTCATTCTGTGCCTCCGCCATGTTGCCGTTGGCCGCCGAAAGCAAATACTTGTAGCCAGACAAAAGGTCGGGCTTTTCTCCCGACAGCGACTTGACGGCCAAGCGGAAACTCGCCTGCGGGCTGCCACCGGTGGCGGCTTTTTCCAACAGCGCCATGCCCCGCTCGGGATCTTTGTCCACTCCCTTGCCCTCGATGTAGAAATCCGCGGCGCGCAGAATGCAGTCGATCTGGCCAGCGTCCTTGCCGCGTTCATATTCGGCTAGTGCGGCATTCAGGTCCTTTTTCACATTTTCCTCATAGTCACCCAGCGCGAGGTAAGCGGTGTATTCCTTGGCGGCGATCGCCTTCTTCAACCACTCACGGCCTTTCTTTTCGTCGCGGTTCTTTTCGTCGCCGCTCAACAAGCGCGAACCAAGGGCGGTCATCGCACCCGCATCGCCCAGACCCGCTGCTTTGCCATAACTGGCGAGCGCCTCCTTGATGTCCTTCAACTCGGGAAAACCAAATTGCCCTTCATAGAAACGGCCCAGCAACAACAGCGATGGAATATCACCCGCATCAGCCGCGCGCTTCCACCAGAAGACAGCCTTGTCGGGATCGGCGGCAGGAGTGAGGCGTCCGCGCAGGTAGGCCTCGCCGAGGATGCGTCCAGCCACTGCAGGATCGTCCTTGGCGGCGGATTCAAGAGCTTCACGGGCTTGGTCGCGCTCATCTTCCTTTTCCGAAGCGAGCAAAATGAACGACAAGCGGTAAGCGGCGTCCTTGTGCTTGGCGGCGGCGGCCTTGCGATAGTATTCAAGCGCCTTATCCTTGGATTTCTCCGCGCCCTGGCCGGTTTCGCTGGCAAAGCCCAACAGATAAAGCGCATCGGAATTCCCCTGTGCGGCAAGCGGTGTCGCGAGTTCAACGGCCTTGGCATGGCGGCCTGCTTGGAAGGCCTCCATGGCCTCCTTTGCCGGACCCTCAACAGTCGGGGTGACGGCCGCGGAATTGTCCGATGGCAGTGTGATCGCGGCATGGAGAGAGATGACGAGCGCCGGGACGATCATCAGGCGGGATAGTGTGCGGAGTCGCATTCCCCAAACTAGGGACCGCCCCTATGATTTTGCAAGCACGATGAATCCGCCCTCAGCCTTTGCTCTCCCAGCGCGTCCGCAGCTCGTTGACGCACTCGCCCAGCAGGGTTTCGTTGATTTCGTGAACCTCGCTGCCTTTCCCCAAATCCTCCAACAACAGCACGGTCAACTCCCCGCCCAAATGTTCGCGAAATTCGTCGAGGCCGGCGAGCACCCGGCGCCGGCCGTTGTCGTCGAGCCAATCGAGCGCCGGATGGTAAATAGCCAGGCCCAGCCCGTCGAGCACCCCGAGAACTTCATCCGCGACGGAGAACTTCAGCAAGCCGCTGCGCGCGGAATACAAGGTGTCCAGGGCCACCCCCACGGCAACCGCCGGCGCATGTAACAACTGGTAGTGGGTCATCGCCTCCAGCTTGTGCGCCGCCCAGTGGCCGAAATCGAGCGGCCTGCTCGAGCCGGTCTCGAAGGGATCCCCACCCGTAGCGATGTGCCGGGCATGGAGCAGCGCGGACTTCTCGACGCAGGCTTCGAGGACCACCGGTTCAAGCGCGGCCAACGCTGTTAGATTTTTCCGGATCCAGATGAAGAAGTCCCGGTCACGGACCAGCGCGACCTTAACGGCCTCGATCAAGCCCGCACGGCAGGTCTTCGCGTCCTGGGTTTTAAGGAAGTTGAAATCGTTGATCACCGCGAAGGGCACCGCAAACGAGCCGATCCAGTTCTTCTTGTCGAAGCCATTGATCGCGCACTTCACGCCGACGCCGCTATCGTCCTGCGACAAGGTCGTCGTCGGAAAACGGATGAGACGCACGCCGCGATGGGCGGTGGCCGCGGCAAAGCCAACAGCATCGAGAAAGGCTCCGCCACCGATCACCAGCGCGTAGGAATGCCGGTCAAGATGCCCCGCATCGAGGGCAGTCCAGATTTCGCGAACCAAACTGTCATCCGCCTTCGCCGTCTCGCCGCCGGGAAAAACCTGGGTGCCTACAAATTCCAGATCGAGTGTGCCGAAGTAGGCGTGGATTTCATCGGCCAAAGCGGGCCATGCGTCGGCCACCGAATCTTCCAGAAAAACGATCGCGCGGCGGCCCTTGCCCTCGGCCATCACCTCCGCCAGCTCGCGGTTGTCTTCGGCAAAGGCGGAGCGGGTGAAAATGATACGATGCTTGAAAGCGACGGGAATCTGGAAATCGTAACGGGACATCAGCGGGCGACCAAGTAAACGGGATTACGCCGCAGTGCCAATGTTTCTTGCCCCAGCTTGCCATGCCCGAAACCGAAACTCTTTTTCAAACCCGATGGCTTGGACTCTATCGAATCGGAAACTGGGATTTCGTGCGCCGACCGCATTCCGATTCCTGCGTGGGGATCTTGGCCATCACCCCCGACGAC
Organism: Akkermansiaceae bacterium; assembly: GCA_031371445.1. GTDB lineage: Bacteria > Verrucomicrobiota > Verrucomicrobiia > Verrucomicrobiales > Akkermansiaceae > Luteolibacter. The sequence continues at coordinate 20,140 of JANMJQ010000274.1, read as the reverse complement.
GAAATCATCCTGGTCGAGCAGTTCCGGATCCCGATGCAGCGCAGCGTGATCGAACTGCCCGCCGGCCTGGTCGGCGATGAAGCGGAGTATGCGGACGAGTCGTTGGCCGAGACCGCGCGGCGTGAGTTGTTGGAGGAAACCGGGTATAGCGCCGGAGCGATGCTTCCGTTGATCGCCAGTCCGACTTCGGCGGGAATGGCTTCGGAATTCATGCACCTGTTTCACGCAAAAGATTTGATCCGCGAAACTGACGGCGGCGGCTTGCCGGAAGAACAGATCACCGTCCACCACGTGCCCCTTGCCAAACTCCGCGATTGGGTGGCGGACCGGAAAGCCGCGGGCAAACTCATCGATTTCAAGATATTCGCCGCGCTCTGGATGGCGGGCATCTCTGGTTGATTCCCTCTCGTCCAACTCTATCCTCTCCACTCTACGCTCTTCCCTCTCAGCTCTACTCATATACGATGAACGATCCCATCCCCATGACCCGCCGGCGCCTGCTGAAGACCTTGTTCTGCTCCAGCATCGCCATGCGGGTTAACGCCGCCCCGCCAACTCCGGGCAGCGGCTTGGCAGATGCGAGCACGCTGGACTTGTTCGCGATCGGCGACTTCGGCACCGGCGACGAAGCCCAGCGCGCCGTCTCGCGCGGGATGATGACTTATGCGAAAACATTGCCGAAGCCCATCGATGGCTTGCTGCTGTTAGGCGACAACTTTTACGGGCCGATGAAGGAAGGCGTGAAATCGCCGCGCTGGCAAACCGGCTTTTCCGACATGTATCCCAGTGCGGCTTATCCCGGTCCCTGCTGGCCCATCCTCGGCAACCACGACTATCACGATAACAACGGCTTTGAAATCCAGCCTGCCTATGCGGCTTCGCTGAATCGCAAAACGCGGTGGACGATGCCGGGAAAATATTACCGCCTCGATCTTCCGGCCGTAAAACCGCAGGTGACGCTGCTAATGATCGATACCAACTGGGAATCTATCAACAGCAAGATCCACAACGACAAACCGTGCTGGATGCCGCCTGCGGAAAAGACCGCGCAGATGGCGTGGCTTGAAGCCGAACTCACAAAGCCGCGCGCTCCCTTCACTTTTGTCGTCGGACATCATCCGGTTTATTCCGACGGCAAACATGGCGACACTCCCGAACTCGTGAATGAACTCGGGCCCTTGCTCGAGAAACATGGCGTGCACTTATATCTTTGCGGCCATGATCATGACATGCAGCACCTCGAACTCGAAAAACTCCGCACCTCATTCACCATCTCCGGCGGCGGTGGCGCGCGGCTTTATGAAACCGGCGCAGTCCGGCCCGGCTCGGTGGTGAACGAAGTCTTCGGCTTCAGCCACATCTCCTTCAACAACGACCACTTCCTCTTCCGCCACATCGACCCCAACGGCAAGGTCGTCCACGCGTTTTATAAAAACACGAAGTTCGAGTGGAAGGTGAAAGTCTAAGCGGGAATGCGACTTTCAAATAGATACTGGTACCTGCTATCATTATGCCTAATGATGATTTTGGGTGGAGGATTTTATTTTTATCATATCTACGGAAGTGCCGAAGGGAATAAGGAACATGCTTTTCCTACTGATTGGGAAATGCTCTTAGCGATGGTTTCTTTTGTCGCGATTATCGGCGGGTTAGTAGGCGCTGTTGCGTTGATGGCGTTGGCACTTATTGGACGGCCAAAAGATCGCGATCGCTAACATGCATGCTTTCCGCAAAATGATTTAGGCCCAAAGGGTCGTTCCATACCAGCCCAGGGCATCGCCCTGGGTTCTCGGTTTGCGAAAATATCGAGGGCTGAAAGTCCGCCCAAAATCTTCGCCCGCCAACGCGCATGGATCGGACTTTCAGCCCTCGGAATTCACTAAATCCAATAAACCTAGGGCGCTGCCCTAGGCTGATATGGAACGACCCTTTGGGCCTGATGAAGATGGAGTGATTAAACGCCGCGCACCGCCAACACCCGCGACTGCTCCCGCCCATTGCCCACAATCTCAATCCGATCCTTGAAAACCCTGATCACCGAGTAGGCATTCACACCCGGCTCCTGGAGAATCGACTTGAAAGTGATATAAGGAATGCCATTTCTAACAGTTTCCGCGCCGGCATGGTTGTGGCCGTTGAACCAGGCAATGACGCAGGGATGTCGGTCGATCGCGGCGACAATCGCTTCGCTATTCCAGGCACGCATCGCATCGGCAGGCAACAAGGGATGATGTCCGCATACGATCACCGGCTTCTTCTCCGCATCCGCCGCGGCGAGTTCGCGTTCGAGCCATGCGAGCTGGGCTTCGGACACACCGCCGTTGTGGGGCTGGGCATTGTCGGCGTTGGCGGCCTTCATTTTTTCTAACAGCGCTTCCGACTCTATGTCCTGTTCGCTGCCCTGCGGATACTTGTAAACCGAGCGGTCGTTGGTATCGAGCATCAGGAAACGCACTCCCGACTGTTCGAAGCCATAGTAATCATGCGGCATGCCCAGCAACGACACCACTCGGCTCTTCTGCTCCTCGGGGATGCTATAATCGTGATTCCCTAACAGATGCTTCACCGGATGACCTAGCGGCTCCAACAGCGCGAGCACCGAAGCAAAGCATGGAAAATCATGGTCAATGAAATCGCCAAGATGCAGCGTGAAGGGCAGGTTCTGTTTGGAGAGCCATTCAACGGCTGTCTTCAATTTCGGGATCGACTCACGGTAGTGACGCTCACCCTTGGGATCGGCATCGGCATACTGGACATCGGTGATCATTCCGAAGATCAGCAACGGCTTCTCGCCAAGCGCCACGTCTTCTCCGCGCGCATTGGAAAACGTTGAAATCGATGCGGCTGCGGCACTGAGTTGGATGAATTCGCGGCGTTTCATGGGTAGGAAGAAAAGAAACCACGAAAGGCACGAAAATCACGAAGGAATCAGATCCTTTAATATTTTCTTTGCGAGGATTTCTTGGATTTCCCGATGCCGGGGAACCGGTTGGGAGCGGCCTGATTGGGGATTGTGGTAAATGTCATGGCGGGCTCCGTGGCGTAATAGCACGCACCCGGCTTTCTCCAACTCCGCGACGAGATCGCGCCTCTTCACGCGAATTCCACTTCCACTTCTTTTCGGATGCCGGGAATCGTCTCCTTGCCGAAAAGATCGAACAGGTCTCGGAGATGAAGGTGAAGGTCCTCCAGGTTTTCACCCTGCGTCCAATGATCCGGATAGTCGTTGAGATAACCCAAATAGGTCCCGTCGGCCTCACACCAGTAAGTGACCTTCGCTTTCATGGTTCTATAAATACGACCGAACCAAGATGGTGCCAAGTTGGAAATCCATACGTCGCGTCGTGGGACCTTTCGTGTCCTTCCCGCATTTCGTGGTTTTATCTCATCCGGATTCGCATACATCCGCGGCGTGGAGGAAACCGATTCACTGAACCATCGCTTCGGCGGCGTCGCGCGGCTGTATGGCCAGGCAGCGCTGGACCGCTTCATGGTTTCGCGTGTCGCGGTGATCGGCGTTGGCGGCGTCGGTTCCTGGGCGGTGGAATCGCTGGCGCGTTCCGGCATCGGCCACCTGACCTTGGTTGACCTCGACGAAATCTGCGTCACCAACGTGAACCGCCAGTTGCATGCGATGGATGGCCACATCGGCCGCCAGAAAACGGAAGCAATGGCCGACCGCGCGCTGGCGATTCATCCGGGCTGCGATGTCCACATCGTCCCGCGCTTTTTCAACGAGAAGTCGGCAGGGGAAATCCTGGAGCCGGGCTTCGATGCGGTCATCGATGCCATCGACTACGCCCGCCACAAATCCCTATTGGCGGCGGAATGCCATCGCCGGAAAATCTACGCGGTCACCTGCGGCGGCGCCGGAGGGCGGCGCGATCCGACGCGGATCCGGGTGACCGACCTCGCCTACAGCGGCATGGACCCATTGTTGCTGCAACTGCGGCGCGGGTTGCGCAACGATTACGGATTTCCGAAAACGCCGCGTGGCCAGGAGCCGGTGTTGTTTGGGATCGACGCGGTCTATTCGGACGAAGCGCCCTATTATTCGCACTGCGATGGGACGGTGTCGAAGAATGCGCCCGAGGAAGTATCGCTGCGGCTCAACTGCGCATCGGGCTTTGGCACGGCCACGCATCTAATCGCCAGCTTCGGCTTGATCGCGGCGGGACGGGTGCTCGACCACATTGCCGCGCGGGCATGAAAAAAGCGACCCGCGGGCCGCTTTTCACGAAATGATGCCGGCAGGGATTAGAGGCCCTTCTTCGAAAGCCGGGTTCCCAGGGTCGCACCTTGGCGGGCCTTGAACTTCGGGTTCGACTTGCAGATCACGTACACCGTGCCTTTGCGCTTCACGACTTGGCAATCGGCATGGCGGCGCTTGGCGGAGGCGAGGGAAGAGAGAACTTTCATGACGGGAAAATGGTGGAAATGACCGTCGGCGCCAGCCGTCGGGGCGCGAAAACTAGCCACCGCACCCATCTTGTAAAGTCATTTCATGGGACAGCGTGGGAATTTTTACCGAGTTGCCCGTGGTGAGAGTTCCGAGCATTAACCCAAACGGAGTAGTTGGAATTATACTTAGTCAAAATATTAATCTGTTAAGAATATCAAGCGGCCGCGCCCAGTCTATCACCCAAACGCTTCACTCTGTCTAACAAGGCCCACCCTCCTGAAGCTCTCCCTCACGTTGCCCGCCTTCTTGCGGCAGCTGCATCCGCTGGCCGGCGTGGTGGTGTTTGCCATGACCGCGGGGTCTGCCGCTGCGACGGCGCTGACGTGGAACGGTCTCGCGGGTGACAACAACATCCTGAATGGACTGAACTGGATTGGCGGCACCGCGCCCGCGGCGAGCGGCGATGCCCTGATTTTTGCCGGCGGCACGTCATTGCTTCCAACGCTGGCCTCGAACCGCAGCGTGGCTTCCATCACTTTCAACTCCGGCGCGTCATCGTTCTCACTCGGCGGCTTGGGAGTTTATACCCTGAGCACCGCCGGCGGCCTGGCAAATGGCAGCAGCCTCACCCAGACGATCGGAAACTCGCTGCTGCTTGGCATCAACCAGACCTGGAGCAGCAACCTCGGAACCCTGGTGCTGAATGGCAACATCGACAACAATGCCAAGACCCTGTCGATCAGCTCCACCGGCACCACCACCCTCAACGGCGTGCTCAGTGGCTCCGGTGGCTTCAACAAATCCGGGACCGGCACCCTCATCCTCAACGGGGCCAACACCTACACCGGCCTCACCAACCTGACGGGCGGCAATGTGGTGCTTGGCAACGATGCCGCCTTTGGAACCAGCGCGGTGAAATTCAATTCCACGTCGCTGGTGATCAGTGCCGCAGCCGGTGGCGCGACCGTGTCGAACGCTTACACCATCAGCAGAAATGTCACCTTTGCGGGGAGCAACAACCTGACCTTGACGGCAAATTCCGCTCTCGGCGGCAACCGCAGCGTGACGGTCAACGGAACCGGAGTCGTCACCCTCAGTGGCGTCCTTTCCGGCAACTCACGCACCTTGACGAAGGCGGGGTCCGGCACCCTGATCCTCTCTAACAGCAACACCATGAAGGGGGTGAAGCTGACTGCGGGCACTCTCTATGCGACCAATGCAAATGCCCTGAGCAGCGGCACATTTACGCTGGGCACCGGGAGCTTCGGCACCACCAGCTCACTGGCGTTTTCCAACGTGCTTTCGCTTGCCGGCAATACCAGCTTCATCGGCTCGGACGCCATCACCTTCAATGGCACCGCCGCGCTGACGGCGACCCGCTCGCTGACCTTCAACGATACGGCCCCGGTGACTTTCAACGGGGTCATCAGCGGCTCGACTTTCGGAATCAACAAGTCGGGCACGGGCACCTTCGTCATCGGCGGCACGGGCGCGAATACATTCAGCGGCCTCTTCAAGGTCAACGAGGGCCAGGTCTCGCTCGGCAAAACCGCCGGCGTCAGCGCTTTTGCCGGAGCTCTGGAAATCGGTGACAGCAGCGGCACCGCCGCCAGCGCGCTGGTCCAACTCAGCGCCAGCAACCAGATCCCCGACGCCTCCGCCGTCACGATCTTTTCCGACGGCCAGTTGCGTCTCCAGACCTTTTCCGAAACGATCGGCGCACTTACACTCACCGGCGGCTCAGTCACCGGAACCGGCACCCTGACCCTCGGCGGCGATGTCACTTTCAATGGCACCGGCGGCCTGACCTCTTCGCTCAGCTCGCTCGTCGCCCTGGGCGCGAACCGGACCTTCCTGGTGAACTCCAGCAGCCTGAGTGGCGCGGATCTCTCGATCACCGGCAACCTATCGGGAGCCTTCTCCGCAACCAAGACAGGAGCTGGAACTCTCTCGCTGTCAGGAGCCAACGGATTTTCCGGAGGCTATGTTGCAAATGCGGGCACCACCCTCATCGGGAGCTCAACCGCGCTGGGAACCGCTGCCGCCAATCTGGGCGATATCAGCGGTTCGAATTCGGCGTCCCTTATCTTCGATGTCGCCACCGGCTTGACCGTCTCCAACGGCATCACGGTGCGCTCGGGAAATACCGGGATTTCCAAACTCGGCGGCCTCAACACCTCGGGAACCAATACCTTCGGCGGCACCCTGACGCTCAACAACTCTGTCTCCTTCAGCGCGGAAGCCGGCGGCGAGGTGGCCTTCACCGGCGCGATCTCCGGAGCGGGTGGCTTTACCAAAATCGGCGCCGGCACCGTCCGCTTGAGCGGCAGCAACTCGTCCTCGGGCGCGATGCTGATCTCCGCCGGCACCTTGGCTCTCGGGGCCACCAATGCCCTCGGCTCGGGCGCGCTCACCGTCGATGGCGGCATCCTCGATTTCGGGGCCAGCCACAACGATTCGGTCGGCACGGTCATTCTCGACAATGGCGGCACGATCACGGGCAGCGGCACGTCGACGCTCACCAGCACCGGAAATTTCGACCTCCGCTCCGGCAGCATCCAAGTCGCGCTGGCGGGCTCGGGAAATCTCACAAAATCGACCTCCGGCACGATCACGCTTTCGGGCGTGAGCAGCTATAGCGGCACGACCACGGTTTCCGCCGGCACCTTGACGCTCGGAGTTGCCAACGCGCTGCCCACTGCCACCGCAACTTCGATTTCCAGCGGCGCGATCTTGTATTTGAACGGCTACGCCACCCAAATCGGCAGCCTCACCGGCGCGGGCGATGTCCAGCTCGGCACGGCGACGCTGACAACCGGCAGCGCCAATACCTCGACCACGTTCAGTGGCGCGATGAGCGGCACCGGCGGCCTGACAAAAACCGGCAGCGGCACTCTAACAGTTTCCGGTGCCAACACCTTCAGCGGCGCGACCACCGTCAGCGCGGGCACGCTCCTGTTAGGCGCAGGCAATTCGTTGAACAGCGCGACCGCTCTAACAGCCAACGGCACTTTCAATCTCGGCAGCTTCTCGCAAGCGGTCGGCAGCCTCGCCGGCTCGGGCACCATCACCCTCGGCGGCGGCACTTTCACTACCGGCGGCGCGAACTCATCGACGAGCTTCAGCGGTGCGATCGGCGGCTCCGGCAACTTGATCAAATCTGGCACCGGCACGCTCACCCTCACCGGCACCAACACCACTACGGCCGCCACCGAGGTTAGCGGCGGCACCCTCACGCTGAGCGGCGCGTCGGGATCACTCGCCAGCATTTCCTCGGTCACTCTCGACAGCGGCACCACCCTGCAACTCGACAACTCGACGACGGAAAATGCCAACCGCATCGGCAACAGCACGGCCATCCGTCTCAACGGCGGCACTTTCCAACTCATTTCCGATGCCACCGGTACTTCCGAAACCGTCGGCGCCCTCACCGTCCTCGGCGGATCCTCAACCGTCAACGTCACCCACAACGGCGGCGCGCTCACGCCAAGCACGCTGACCTTCTCCAGTCTCGGCACCGTCACCAACGGTGCCACCGTGAACTTCACCTCCACCGGCGGCACGCTTGGCACCTCGGTTCTCGGCCCGCAGATTTACATCACCGGCCAAGCCAACGGACTACTCGGCGGATGGGCCACTGTCGGCGCGGATGCCGCCGAAATGTACCTCTTCGGAATCCGCGCCTTCAGCAGTTATTATGAAGGCTCGCTCGGCATCAACATCAACGACACGACCAAAATCGTGCGTCTGTCGGCCAGCTCGCCGTCCGGTGCCACCACCTTGACTAATGCGGGAATCACCACCGATCTCGGGCTGAATCTAACAGACGCGGCCACGGTCGATCTCGGTTCCGACAGCTCGCGCAGCCTGAACCTCTTAAATGGTTCGTTGATCAAAAGCACGGCTGTGCTGTCAACCATCCAGGGCGCGGGAAAACTAACAGCCGGTGGCACGGCAGCGGGAAATCTCAACGTCTCGGTGACCAGCGGGTCATCGCTCGTCATCAATTCGGCCATCGCCAACAACGCCTCTGCCGCCGTGGGTCTCACCAAGGGAGACTCGGGCACACTCACTCTCGGCGCGGCCAACACCTTTACGGGCAATGTTTTTGTAAACGGCGGCATGCTAAGTGTCTCCGCGGAAAACAATCTCGGCACTGGCAGCAAGGATATCGTTTTCAACGGCGGCACCCTGAAGGTCACCAGCGGCTACACGGCGAGCAGTTCCAAAGTGCTTAAAGTGACTGCGGGCCTGACCGGCACGCTCGAGGTGGACTCAGGACAAACCTTAACCCTAGCGGACAGTGCGGGCATGCTCGCCACCGGCGATGCTTCCAGTGTTTTCATCAACCAGGGCTTGGGCTCTCTGATCATTCCCAACGCCAACACCGGCTTCCTGGGTTACCTCAGGATCAGCCAGGGGATCGTCGAACTCCGCAACGCGGCATCGCTCGGCAGCGGCACGGTTCAACTCAACGGTGGAACCCTGTCGCTCTCGCAGAACTCATCGACCGCATTCAACAACAACGTCGCGATGCAGGCGGACAGCGGCATCCGCGTCTCCCGCCTAAGCGGCAGTGGCAGTGTGACCCACAGCTTGGGAAATCTTGATCTCGGTGCGCGAACCCTCACGGTCACCGGGGATGGATCGGCCGCGCTGGCGTTTTCAGGCATCACGCTCAGCGGAAACGGAACCGTCAATCCCACCAGCGCCGACCTCCGTGCGGGAGCGATCAGCGGAGCCTTCGATCTAACAAAAACCGGGGCCGGCGCTCTTATTCTAACAGCCGCCAGCAACTACACCGGCTCAACGATTATCAGTGCCGGCACACTCCGCCTGGCGGCCGCCAACCTGATGCCGGATGCTTCCGCGCTTTCATTGGCAAGCGGCAGCACCTTCGACACCGCCGGCTTTGCCGAAACCATCGGCTCTCTAACAGGTTCCGGCAATGTCACTCTCGGCGCAGGCACATTGACCACCGGCGGTGCCGGCAGCAGCACCTTCTCAGGCATCATGAGCGGCAGCGGCGGACTCACCAAGGTCGGCAGCTCCACGTTCACGCTCGCAGGGGCCAACAGCTTCACCGGCGCGACCCAAATCAATGCTGGCACGCTGGCGATTTCCGCTTCTAACAGTTTGAGCGCGGGCAGCAGTCTGACCGTCGCGTCCGGCGCGACATTCCAGCTCAACAACAACTCCACCACGCTCGCCAGCCTCGCGGGTGCGGGCACGATCGCACTCGGCAGTGGCACTTTGAGCAGCGGTGCCAGTTCATCATCGTTTTCGGGAGCCATCACCGGAACAGGCGGCTTGGTGAAATCGGGCGCGGGCACACTCACGCTTTCCGGCACCAGCACTTTTTCCGGCAGCACCTCCATTCAAGGCGGCGGCGTGGTCATGGATTCTTCAAGCGCGCTCGGAGGCGGATCGGTATCGGTTTCATCCGGGGCTGTCCTTTCACTGGAAAATAACATTTCAGTCGGCAGCAATGCGCTCAGCCTCTCTGGCAGCGGAGTTTCCAACGGCGGCGTGCTGGTCAACATCAGTGGCAACAACTCATGGGCCGGTGCCCTCAGTCTGGGAGCTGCCTCAACCATCACCTCCACCGCCGGCAGTCTCGTTCTTAGCGGCACGACTGACCTCGGAGTGAATGCACTCACCGTAAAAGGCAGTGGCACCACCACATTTTCCGGTGTCTTGTCGGGCAGCGGCGCGGCCAACGTGACGGCCCTCAACAACAACGGTACCGGCACGCTGGTCCTCTCAGGCAGCAACACTTACACGGGTCTCACCACGGTCAGCCAAGGCATTGTTCAGGTCAACAATGCCACTGCCCTGGGTGCCACGGGCTCCGGCAACGGCACCACGGTCGCCAGCGGCGCGACCTTGTTGATCCAGCCGGCTTCCGGCCTGACCATCGGCAACGAAGGCCTCACCCTCAACGGCTCCGGCTTCGGTGGCAATGGCGCGCTCCGCAGCCAAAGCGGCGACAACATCTGGATTGGCGACATCGGCCTCGGCAGCGACAGCACCTTGCGCGTCGATGCCGGCACCTTGCAATTGAATGGCAGCCTCGGTGATGTCTCCGGCACGCGCACCATCACCAAAGATGGCGGCGGCACCCTGATTTTCTCGGGCTTGGTCCTGAACAACGGTCCCATCCTCATCCAAAGCGGTGCCCTGCAACTCGCGACCGCCAACCGGATCAGCGATGCCTCGCAGGTCAATGTCTCCTCGGGCGCGACCTTCGATCTCGATAACAACGACGAAACCATCGGCTCCCTCACCGGCGCGGGATCGGTCACACTTGGCACCGACATCGACATCAACGGCGGCGATCTAACAAGCGGCGGCGACAACAGCTCCGCGACCTTCAGCGGTGTCATTTCGGGACTGGGTTCGCTGAACAAGATTGGCAGCGGAACCCAAACGCTTTCCGGATCGAACAGCTACACGGGCATCACCACCATCAGCGACGGCGTGCTGTCGGTCTCCACCCTTGCCAACGGCGGATCCAACAGCGGCATCGGCGCTTCAACCAACGTCGATACCAACCTCGTCCTCAACGGCGGAACCCTGCGCTACACCGGCGGAACCCAAAGCGCCGACCGTGCCTACACGATCGATACCAACGGCGGCACTTTCGACGCCTCAGGCAGCGGCGCCCTGACCCTCTCGGGCGCGGCCACATTGGCGGGAATCGACGCGGCGCGCAGCATCACTCTAACAGGAACTAACAGCTCCGCGAATTCGATCGCCGCCGCTTTCGCTGACAATGGACTCGGTCAAACCAGCCTCGTGAAAAGCGGTTCCGGCACCTGGCTGCTGACCGGAGCCCAATCCTACACCGGTGCCACCAACATCACCGCGGGCACCCTGCGGATCGCATCAACCAACCGGCTCAGCGATTCCTCGGCCGTCGCGGTTTCATCCGGTGCCACGCTCGATCTCAACAACTTCGCCGACAGCATCGGTTCGCTGGCCGGCGCGGGCAGTGTGACCCTTGGCAGCGCCGCCCTCACCACCGGCGCGGACAACACTTCGGTGACATTCAGCGGAACGATTTCAGGAACTGGTCCGGTCACCAAAACCGGCACCGGCACCGAAACGTTTTCCGGATCTAACAGCTACACCGGCGTCACAACCATCAGCGGCGGAATCCTCTCGGTCGCGACCCTCGCCAACGGCGGATCGAACAGCGGCATCGGCGCTTCATCCAACGCCGCCGCCAACCTCGTCCTCAACGGCGGGACCCTGGCCTACACCGGCGGGACCCAGGCCAGCGACCGCAATTTCACCCTGGGCACCGCCGGCGGATCCTTCGATGCCTCGGGCAGCGGCGCTCTCACGCTTTCGGGAACCGCCACCCTGTCGGGCAACAACACCGCGCGCACGCTCACTCTAACAGGCAGCAACACCGGTAACAACACGCTCACCGCGGTGATCGCCAACAATGGCACCGGCAAAACGGCATTGGTGAAAAGCGGCTCCGGCACCTGGGTGCTCAACGGATCCAACAGCTACACGGGCACCACCACCGTCAGCGCGGGCACGCTGACCGTAAACTCGGGCGCGAGTCTCGGTGCTACTACAACCACCGTAGCCAGCGGCGCGATATTGAGAAACAACGGCACCATCGCCGGCGCCATCACCAACAACGGCACCCTCATGGGCAACGGCACTTTCAATGGCGCGGTCGTCATGAATACCACCGACAGCCCCGGCAATAGCATTGGCATCCAGACTTTCACCAACGGCCTGCGCTACACTTCGACCTCGGCCTATTACTGGGAGCTGGCCAGCAATACCGCGAGCCTCGGCCTGGCCGGAACCGACTACGACCAAGTCCGCGAAACCAGCGGCGTGTTGCAGGTCGACGCGGGAGCCTCCCTGAACCTAGTCTTCGATATGGTCAGTTCCGGCGTCAATTTCGCCAACGTGTTCTGGACAACCAACCAAAGCTGGTCCGTTGCCACCATCAGCGGCACCGCGACCGCCGATCCAGGAAACGCCGCATTCTCGCTGGGCTCCATTTCGCAGGACGCTTTCGGCCACAACTACAGCTCCTACGGAAGCTTCACCACCTCGACGTCCGGCGGCAACCAGCAGTTGACCTGGGTCTCGGCGGTTCCGGAACCAGGCGTCGCGGTCATGGGCGCGGTGGGAACGCTGACTTTGCTGCGACGCCGCCGCGAAGGAAAAGCACTGCAAGCCGCGATTAGTTAAGCTTTCCTTGCTTTCGACTTTCGTATTCGCGCTTCAGGAATTACAAAAGGGCATGAAAATCTTGCTGGCACTCGTGGCGTTGCTCGCTTTCACCTCCTGCAATACCATGATCGGCCTCGGTCGTGATACCAAGGTTGGCTATCATTGGACCAAGGAGAAAATCCAAAACCGCAACGGCGGCGGCGGCGGCGACACGACCTACGACCAAGGCGCGCCCGTGTATTAATCAAGGAGCGTGGGCGTCCCGCCCTCATCTTCTTTTCTTTCAAGAATAAGTGGGCGAGACGCCCACGCTCCTTGATTTTCCCATTTCAGTTCACCCCGCAGTCTGCTTTCATGCGACTGTGACGCTCGCCAGCAAAATCTCGATCGCGCGAATCTGCCTGGTTCCCGTGTTCGCCGCGTTGGCACTCTTTTATGGCGATACCGCAGCCCGCGGCCAGCCAGTGGAATTGCTGCGCTGGCTTGCCCTCGGCGTTTTTGTCTTCGCGGCCGCAACGGATGGTGTGGATGGCTGGGTCGCCCGCCGTTTCAACCAATGCTCGAAGTTCGGCGCATTCATCGATCCCATCGCCGACAAGCTGTTGCTGCTCACCGGGGTCATCATTCTTGCAGTGATCGACTGGGGCTCGCCTGGTTGGCATCTGCCGCTGTGGTTCGCCGTGTTGGTCGCGTTGAGGGATTGCCTGATCCTCATCGGCATCCGGATTTTATGGAACCATGATCGCGAAGTGAAATTCAAGGCACACTGGACCGGCAAGGTCTGCACGGTCACGCAAATGTTCGCCCTCGGCTGGGTGATGTTGCGCGCCATGGTACTCCCACCCATTTATCCCTGCGCCATCGCCGCGTTGTTCACGCTGTGGTCCAGCGTCGCCTACTATCGCCAAGCCCGGAAAATCCTAGGGGGCGGGGCATAAGGAATTTCGTAATTTCTTCAACGGCGGCGGCGCAGCAAGCCGACGACACCGATCGCACCGAGTAGCGAAGCCATGTCGGGCTCGGGGACGGCGGTGATGGTGACAAAGCTCGTGCCTGTGCCACCGTTCATGCCCGCGACGCTGTCGTTATAGTTGATCACCCACAAATTGGAGAGGTCATCCGTGAATTGGCTGTCGTCGGCCAGACTGAGGAAAGTTCCGCTGATGCCACCGGTGTAGCCGAACAAGGTGAACTTATTGCCAGCGGTGTAGACGCCCAGCTCAACCAAATCGAGGACAGTATTTCCAAGCGCCAGGGTACCGGTGACATTGCCAAGGTCCGCGCTGCCGACACCGGGGCTTGCGCCGCCAGTCATGTCATACAGATAGGTGGCGGCGCTCGTCAGCGTCAGGTTGTTATCGAAATTCGTGGTGCCGGGCGAGTTGCCGATCGCCAACTGCGTGGAAACTGTTAGAGCACCTGTGACACTGCCGGAGCCTTTGAGAACACCGACCGAGTAACCACTCTTGGCGGAGACATCGCCATTGGGGTTTTATTGCGAACACGGAAGGCTGGCAAAACGCAGGTTGATGTCAACTTCGCATGCTATCTCTTCCATCTCCTCAGGTCGGCTGCTCGCCGCGGGCCATCACGACTTTGCCGGTCCGCACGGTTTCGATGATCGTGAACTGCGAGAACATGGCCACGGCGGCATCGATCTTAAGCGTGTCGCCGTTGAGCATGACGATCATTGAGGTCGGCGTTAAATCCACGGTCTTGCCTGCGAAGTGCTCGGTGATCTGCAGGGCCATCGCCCGCTCGGCAGGGGTGCATTGGAGCTTGATGAGAATCATTTCCTTCGTCACTGAGTCCGCCGAGGTGTGCTCGAAGCAGTGGATGACGTCGATGAGCTTGCCCACCTGCAGGATGATCTGCGAGAGCCCTTCCGGGTCGCCGGAAATCCCAACCGTCATCCGCGAGAAGTTCGCATTGCGCCCTTCGGAAACGACGAGCGAGTCGATGTTGAAACCGCGGCGTGAAAACACCTGGCAGATGCGCATCAGCACACCGGGCTGGTTGTTCACGAGCACAGACAAAGTATGGGCAGGGCCGCGGGCGATCACAGGAGCAGGCATCGGAGTTTCGGTGGTGACGATGGAGTTCATCAGACGAGAGTTTGCTAGGTTTCAGTGTTCAGTTTTCAGCAAGAGGAAGATTCAAAATGCCGGTTCCGCAGTCTTCCCTGAACACTGAAAACTAAAAACCAGCAAACTTCGGTTCAACGTTTCACGTTGAACCGATCGGCTTCGCCATTTTGTATTTGGGCGCTTCGGTGATCATGTCCTCGAGGGCGGCGCCGGCGGGGATCATGGGGAACACGTTGTCGGTCTTCACGCACTCGGCATGGATGAGGATCGGGCCGTCGTTATAAGCCAGGGCTTTTTCAAGCTGCTTGGTCACGTCGGCGGGGCGTTTGATATAGACGCTCGGAATGCCATAGGCTCCGGCAAGCTTGCAGAAGTCGGGGTTGCCGACGAGATCGACGCCGCTTTCGCGGTTTTCGAAGAACAACTCCTGCCATTGGCGCACCATGCCAAGGTAGTGGTTGTTCAACACCACGATCTTGATCGGCAGCTTGTGGATCGCCGCAGTCGCGAGTTCGAACAAGGTCATCTGGAAACCGCCGTCGCCGGAAATCGAGATCACGGTCTTTTTCGGATGCGCGAACTGCGCGCCGATCGCCGCCGGAAAGCCGAAGCCCATGGTGCCCGCACCTCCCGACGAGAGCCAGTGATACGACTCGTGGTTCTTGTAAAACTGCGCGGCCCACATCTGATGCTGGCCCACGTCGGTGGCGACGATCGCCCTGCCGTCGGTAAGCTGATAGAGCTCATCGATCACCTGCTGCATGCGCAGGCCTCCCTGCTTCTTATAAGAGAGTGGATACTTGCGCTTGTAGCCGTCGAGTTTCGCAAGCCACTCGGTGGTTTCGAGCGGGCCGATCTTTTCGTTGATCTCCGCGAGCGCCGCCTTGGCGTCCCCGACGATCTCGACATCGGGCTGGATCATCTTGCCCATTTCCGCGGGATCGATGTCGATGTGGATGATTTTGGCGTCTTTGCAGAATTTCGAGGGCTGGCCGATGATGCGGTCGTCGAAGCGGGAGCCCACGTTGAGGAGCAGGTCGCATTCAACCATCGCCTTGTTTGCGTAGGCGGTGCCGTGCATGCCGAGCATGCCGAGCGAAAGCGGATGGGTTTCGGGAAACACTCCCTTGCCGAGCAACGTGGTGGTGACGGGGGCGCCGAGGGTTTCGGCGAGATACAGTAATTCCTTCGCGGCCCGCGCGATCATGCAACCCTGGCCGGCGAGGATCACCGGGCGCTTGGCGCGTGCGATCAACTCGGCAGCGGTCGCCACCGCCTTGGAGGAAATTTGGAAAGAGGCTTCCGGCTTGTAACCGGGCAGGTCGAGCTCCGGATTCATGTCACCGGAGAACGGGCCCTGCGAAATATCCTTCGGCACGTCGATCAACACCGGACCAGGTCGACCCGTGGTCGCAATGTAATAAGCCTCGCGCGCGATCCGAGGCAGGGCGTTGGTGTCTTTGACGAGATAGTTGTGCTTCACCACGGGGATGGTGATTCCGAAAATGTCGGCCTCCTGGAACGCGTCCTTGCCGAGCATCCAAGTCACGGTTTGCCCGCAAACGACGATCATCGGCACGGAGTCCATCATCGCCGTCATCAGTCCGGTCACGGTATTTCCCGCTCCCGGACCCGAAGTCACGAGGACCGCCGCTGGTCGGCCGGTCGCGCGGGCATAACCATCGGCCATGTGCACCGCCCCCTGCTCGTGGCGGACCAGAATGAACTTCATCTTGGTCTTGACGGTTTCCAGCGCATCGAAAATCGGGATCGCCGCTCCACCGGAGTAGCCGAAAATATATTCAATGCCCAAGTCATCGAGCGTTTTGATGAGCGCCTGGGCTCCATCCATTTTTTCGTTTGCCATTTGGAAAATAGGGGTTAGCCCGCAAACATTGCGGTGCCAAGATGGCGATTGCAACGGAAAAATGCCGAATTCAGGCAAACCTAGCGGAACATTCTGATGATTTCCGGCAAAAATTGCGGTTCTTCGGACAACTTTAATGAATTGGGCTTCGGATTCAGCGAACTTCGCGGGGATCAAATAGGAAATTTCCCGGATTGCAGCGGAATCATTTTCCGGCCAACTTTTGCGTGTTGGAAGCGCGTCTGGAATACCCTGCGGCAGGACGAGGCGATGGGCAGCTATGGATCATCTCCCTGGCCGCTTCGTTAGTGGGAAATGTCGTTTTATTTGCCCTGACCGGCTTCGCGGTGATCGATTTCGCGAAGCTGAACCCGACTGCCACTCCGGAGGCCCTGAAACCGATTCCGGACGCCACGGTACTGATTTCCCCCGAGCTGTTTCAAGCCACGGCTGGGGCCGAAGCGGCCAAGCCAAGCCCGCCACAGCTTGGCGCAAACCCGGAATTTGCGAGAACTTCCGAGGATCAACGGGGCAACCGGCCGGAAGCCGCGGCCTTCATCGGTGAGCGCGATACCGAGGCAACCAGCGATCGCGCGCCGGACCCAAACGCGCCTCCCTTGCCGTCTCAAAAGGGCATTGATACGCGCGGCAACATCGAAACCACGGAGAGTCGGTATCAAGATGGTGAATTGGCGGGAACGAGTGCCGCTCCTGATCCGGCCATGACGCAATCGCCTCCGCCAACTCCGGCCGCCGATAACGATACAGCCAGCCCGGCGGTGACCGAGCCGGAGTCAAATCCCGGTGATGAAGCAAAACCCATGGTGGCGGCGCTCGACGAACTTTTCAACGGACCGAATCCCGTCGATGTTCCCATTTCGCGACCCACACCCAAGCAATCTCCACCCGCGAAACCGCCTGAAGCCGTCCCGCCAACCGAAACCACCGCATCCGCGACTCCCGAGCCACCCAAGCCGAAAAACGCGGACCCCGCCTTTCAAGGCAATCAGCACAAAACTGCCGTGGTTGGATCGATTTCACGAACCGGCCGCAGCGCCCTTGATGTCGCCGACACGCCGCTGGGCCGCTACCAAGCCGTCATCAGCCGCGCCGTCGAACTCGAGTGGCAGCGGAACTGCGCGCGCCATCGGGATTTCATCACGCCGGGTTATCTCACCATCCGGTTCTTCGTCGAGCCGAGCGGCAAGGTCCGCACCGTGCAATTCGTGGGCGAAATGGAAACCAGCGAGGTGCAAAAAGGTTTCACGCTCAGCTCGATCCGCGACGCCATCATCCCCCCCATGCCACCTGCGATCAAAAAAGATTTCGAGAAGCAACCGCTCGAACTGATTTTCAACTTCTACTTCTAACAACAAATCATGCTGGAAATTTTCGCCTGTCCACCCGCCGTCACCGCGTTTCCTGGCTTCGATTCGGTATGGGGATTTTTCCACAAGGGCGGAATCTTCATGATCCCATTGTTGATCACCTCGGTCGCCGGACTGATGGCCGTCATTTACAAGGCTCTATCTCTAACAACATCGCGGATCGTCCCCGATGATCTCTGCCAAGAAGTCGCGAATTTCGATCGGCACGTGAAAAGCGGCACCGCAAACGACCTCATCGCTGAGTTCCGGAAAGGCAAAAGCGCGCTGGCACGCCTGGCCTTGGTTGCCGTCAAACATGCGGGCGAACCCCGCTCGCGCATCACCGGTGCGATCGAATCGGCGGCCCGTGAAGAAACGGTCCACCTGCATGCCGGCATCGGCGTGCTCGACGTGGTCATCACCATCGCGCCGCTGTTGGGGCTTGTCGGCACCGCCTCGGGACTGGTCGTCATTTTCCAGGGCCTCGGCGAAACAAGCGACCACATGGTGATTTCCCGCGGCATCGCGGAAGCGCTGAGTACCACCATTTTCGGCATCGCCATCGCCGTGCCAGCGGTGATTTCGCACGGCTATTTCCTCCGCAGGATCGAAAAGCTGACAGCCCGCCTCGAGGGCCTGCTCGCAAATCTTGCACTGGTGCTCGAAGAAGCCACCCCGGGACGGCCATGAGATTTTACCGACCGCGCCAGATCCGGCACCAGATCCAGGTCATTCCCATGATCGACATCCTGTTGATCCTGCTCATCTACTTTTCGGTTAGCACGGTCTTCAAAAAGCCACGCGATGTTTTGCGGATCGACCTGCCGACCGTTCATGAAATCGCATCGGACTCGATCAAGGAAACCCGTTCCATCATTGCGATCGATGCCGCGGGCAAGGTAACCCTCGATTCGCTGGCGGTTCCCGACGGTTTGTTGGAGTCTTATCTAACAGCTTATCAAAAGCAAAATCCCGGCCGCAAACTGGAGCTTGAGACCGACAAAAATTTGTCGATCGAAAAGCTGTTAGGCCTGTGGGAGTCCCTGACCAAGGCCGGCATCGCGATCAAGGACGTGCCGGCGAGGATCAAGGTGGCCAAATGATTTTTCACCAACTATGAAACCTATCGTACTTCTTTTCGCTGCGCTCGTCAGCGTGGCATCCGCCGAATGGACCAACCTGTGGCCTGGAGACGCACCGGGCGCAAAGCCACGAGCGCCTTCCGTTGAGACGAGCACCGACAACGGGCATCTCAGCAACATCGCCATTCCCCAATACACGCTCTATCTCCCTGAGAAGGCCAAAGCCACCGGGGCCGCGATTGTGGTATTTCCCGGGGGTGGCTATGGCATGCTCGCTTCGAATCATGAAGGCCACGATTTCGGCAAATGGCTGGCCGAACGGGGCATCCTGAGCATCGTCGTGAAATACCGCGTCTCCGGCGATCCGTCGTTCGGCTATCAATTTCCCGTCCCCTTCCTCGACGCCCGCCGCGCGATCCGCACGGTGCGTGCAAAGGCAGCCGAGTGGGGTGTGAATCCGAAGAAAGTCGGCGTCATGGGCTTCTCCGCAGGCGGACACTTGGCGAGCCTTTGCGTCACTCGTTTCGGCGACACGTTTGCCGAGGAAAAGGGCGACGACATCGACAAGCAGGATTGCCGTCCGGATTTCGGGATGCTGATTTATCCGGTCATCACCATGGACGCCGCACTCAGCCACGCCGGGTCGCGGCGAAATCTGTTAGGAGAAAATCCCTCGCCGGACGCGGTCGCGAAATATTCAACGGACCAGGCGGTCAGCAAAGACACGCCGCCCATCTTCCTGCTCAGCACTTCAGATGATGGCGTCGATTGCCGCAACAGCCTGCTCTTCGCCACCGCGTGCAAGGCGAACAAAGTACCGCTGACGCTGCACCTCTTCGAAACCGGCGGCCACGGCTATGGCCTGCATGGCAAGGGGGAACTGGACGCATGGCCGCAGTTGTTAGACCGCTGGCTGACGACTAGGTTTCCCGGGAAGTAAAACAAGTCCCATAGGTCTTATAGGACCTATATCCAGAGCCCCCCCTGGCAAAAAAAGAGCCCGGCCCCAACTTTCATTGGGACCGGGCTATAACCTGGCGACGACCTACTCTCACGGGACCTGTCGTCCCACTACCATCGGCGCTGCGGCGTTTCACTTCCGGGTTCGGAATGGGACCGGGTGGTTC
>JANMJQ010000272.1:0-8964 GCA_031371445.1 Akkermansiaceae bacterium | reverse complement strand
GGGGTTCATGGGAGAAGTTGATGGTTGAGAGTTGATGGTTGATGGGAAGAGTGGATCTTTTCGTTTATTCCGAGATTTCAGGAAATTCTGAAACTTTGGTGGAAATTTTTTTAGGGCGGCTTATCCGAGGAGTTTGGTGGCGAGTTGCAGCGCGAGGCCGTACTTCATCCCGGCAACGCGGTCTGACATTTTTGAGGCGAAGCCGACAAAATCCTCAAGCTGCCGCATCTGCTGGTGGAAGGCCTTGCCTTCGACGGTCTTGAGATCCCGGCTTTCCTCGGCGCAGCGGCTCAAAATCCCAAGCGCGGGATCGATCTCACGGCGCTTTCGCTCGCGGGCGATGATGATGAAAATCTGCCAAACGTCTTTCTCCGCCTCAAAAAATTCCCGGCGCTCACCTTTTTTCACGACCACCCGGATCAATCCCCAGGCGACCAGTTCCTTGAGATTGCTGTGCGCGTTGCCGCGGCTGATCTCTAACTGGGCCATCACCTCATCCGTCGTGAGCGGCTCGGGGGCAGTCATCAGCAAGGCGTGGATCTGGGCCATCGTCCGGTTGATCCCCCACTGCGTGCCCACGGCACCCCACTGGGCGACGAACTCGTCCCTGGCCTGTTTGAGCTTTTGCGCGTCGCCGTTCACTGTTTTCAGTAAATACTGAAAAATGGGGAATGGCAACAAAAATCATTGTGGCTTACCGCTGGTTCGCCTGACCATTTGTTCGTTCGCGTGGTCGCCCACAACTGAGAGGACAGTTAGCTATCGCCGGGCGGCATCTTCGGGTGCCGCCCGGTTTTTTTTGGTCGTCGCATCGCACTCGACGGCCGGCCATCGCTTCGCCTAGTTTCCGCCCATGAAGCCGCGCTTTTCGAGCCAACACGGGATGGAAAACAAACAGGCCCGCGAGAACCGCCACGCGAAGCCGGTGGAGAAGATCGTCCCCGGTCTCGACGAGGACGAACTGATGGCGATCGTGCGCGAACAGGCCGTGCCTTTCTTGTTGATCCTCGATTGCATCCAGGATCCGCACAATCTCGGCGCGATCCTGCGCAGCGCCGATGCCGCGGGCGTGCATGCGGTGGTTGCGCCCAAGGACAAGGCCGTGGGCATCACCGAGACCGTACGCCGCATCTCCGTCGGCGCGGCCGATCATGTGCCCTTTGCGCAAGTGACGAACCTGGCGCGGACCATGGAGAAACTGAAAGAGGCCGGGGTATGGCTCGTCGGCACCAGCGATCACGTGAAGTCGAAGTCGATCTATGACCTCGATCTAACAGGTCCGCTGGCCCTGGTGATCGGCGCCGAGGATAAGGGCATGCGGCGCTTGACAGAGGAGAACTGCGATTTCCTCGCATCGATCCCGATGGCCGGCAAAGTCGAATGCCTCAACGCCTCGGTGGCGACGGGCGTGTGTTTGTTCGAGGCAGTGAGGCAGCGGAGAAGCGTGGAGCATGGAGTGAAGAGCTAAGAGGATTAATGAATGATGATTGGTGATTTTTGATTTTTGATGTGAAGAGAACTTCGGTGCGCCATATCCAATCACATATCAAAAATCCAAAATCAAAAATCATCAATCCTCTTGAACTCTCCCGTTCGCATCCTCTCCGACCTGCATCTTGGCCACAAGGTGTCGCGGCTGGATAGCGTTGAATCATTGCGTCCGTTGATCGCCGGAGCGGGCACGGTGATTTTCAATGGCGACACTTGGCAGGAGTTGGCGAAGCCGTTTTTCGTACGCGCTTCGGAGCTGTTAGAAAATCTCCGCGCGCTGTGCCGTGAGGAAGGCGCCGAGGTTATTTTCCTTTCCGGCAATCATGATCCGGGCTGGCCCGGTCCCGGGTGGGTTGAGCTGGCGGAGGGCCGGATCGTCGTCACCCATGGCGACTCGCTCTTATTCGATGGCTCACCGTGGAAGCGCGAAATCCTGTTGCATGGCGAGCGCGTGAAGGAATTGTGGAGCGAGCATCCCGGTGCGGATATCGATCCCGAGCAGCGCCTCCGATTGGCCCGCCGCATCGCCCGGGAATTGTCGTCGGTCGAGCATCCCATCGGCCGTCATTTGTTGCAGCGCGCGTGGGATGCCGTCACCCCACCCAAGCGCGCGGGAAAAATGCTCAACGCCTGGCTCACCCAGGGCATGCATGGCATCGCCTTTTGCGAGCGCTATTTTCCGAAGGCCGAATTTCTGGTGATCGGCCATTTTCATCGCCCCGGACTTTGGCGCGGCAACGGGCGGACCGTCATCAACACCGGATCCTTCATGGCCCCCTCCCGCGCCCATTGGGTCGAGTGGCACAACGGCTGGCTCAGCCGCGGGGTCGTGAATGAAGCGCCGGAAGCCTGTCACAAGGGTCGCACGCTCGATGTCTGGCGGTTGGAAGAGATCGTGGATCGTAGATCGTAGATTCCAGATCGACTATCTCCCATCTCTTCCCATCCACGATCCTCGATCCACTATCCCACGCGAAGCGTGGTACACGAGGACGGGATCGAACCGCCGACCAATCCGGTGTAAGCGGACCGCTCTACCGCTGAGCTACTCGTGCAGGGCAGGCCGGAAGCTGGCGGATGGCCGATTCAAGATCAAGCGCGGAGTGCAGGCTTGCGGGCGCGGCGCGGCGATGTTTTCCTCGGGGCACGAATGCATTTGCGACTGTCCGATCAAGAACTCGCAACATTGGTGGAGATGGTCAGCCTCGCCGCCAATGTCGCGTCGTGGAATCAAAAGGAAACCGCCAACGACCAGGTGTCCTCGTTTGAAACGCTGGAGAGCAAGATCCTCGAAAAAGCCGGGCACTCGGGCCTCGGCGATTGGGTGGAGTTCGACGAGGAGAGCCAGCGCTTTCGGGTGAAACAGGAAATCGAAGAGCGTTTGTTCTATCACGAGTGCTACGAGGAATTCCGCAACGAAAGTTTCTGGGATGAACTCGCTGTTAGATTGGCCGACCGCGACCTCGCCCGCGCGATCGGATTCGCCGAGTGGGAAAAACTCAGCGAAGAAGAACGCAGAGCGCGAACCTCCGCGTGGGAAAAACGTTACTGGGAAGAATTTTCCAAACGCGGGGTGGAGAGAGTCGTGGTGGTGACACCGCCGGGGGAAGGGTGAAGAGAGTTGATGGGAAGAAAAGATGGCGGGCCCGCCGCCACTCTGCCTTCGTATTCACTCTCAACCATCAACTTCTTCCCGCTCTTCCTCTTGCCATCAACTATCAACTCTCAACCATCAACTTCTTAAAGAGGCATCATATACTCTAACAGAAGCGCGAGTTGCTCGCGCAGCTTCGGACGCGAAACGATGGCGTCAATGAGGCCGTGCTCGAGCATGAACTCGGCGGTTTGGAATCCTGCTGGAAGAGTTTGATGCGTGGTTTCCTTGACCACGCGCGGGCCGGCGAAGCCGATCATGCACTTGGGTTCGGCGAGGTTGATGTCGCCGATGGTCGCGAAGGAAGCGGTGACGCCGCCCGTGGTCGGATGGGTGAGCAGGGAAATGTAAGGCAGTTTCGCTTCACCCAGGCGCGCAAGGGCACCGCAGGTTTTGGCCATCTGCATGAGCGACAACATGCCTTCCTGCATGCGCGCCCCGGAGGAGGCGGAAACGATGATGACGCCGCGCTTTTCAGCGACCGCCATTTCAATCGCACGGGTGATTTTTTCACCGACGACCGATCCCATCGAGCCCGCGAAGAATTTGAAATCCATGACAGCGATCATCGCACGCTGGCCCTTGATGCTGATGCGGCCCGTGACCACCGCGTCATCGAGGCCGGTCTTGTCGCGCAGCGCGGCGGTTTTCTCGGCATAACCCGCGAAGCCAAGCGGATTGGCGGAGACCAGGCCCACGTCGATTTCCTCAAACGAGCCTTCGTCGGCAAGGATCGTGATGCGCTCGCGCGAATCCAATAGGAAATGGTGGCTGCAATGGGGGCAGACGTGGAGGCTCTGCTTGAGTTCGAGCGTATGCACCATGGCCTCGCAGTCGGGGCATTTCACCCACAGCCCTTCGGGCATGCTGTCTTCGCGACGGTCGTGATTGCGCAGGCGGGGTTTGCTGAAAATGCCCATGGCTGGATTTTGAAAACGATGGCGAGCGGTGGATTCTCTCGCGCTCAGGAAGCTAATTCGACCCGCGCTCCGCGACAATCTCCTTTTAAAATCATCGCGAAGTTGTTAGGAAGATTCCGATTGCAATTTTTCGTGAACCGCCTCACAACCTGCGGGCCCGGACAGATAGTTAACGTTTCCGTAGTAATTGAATGAGCGCCTCTCGTTTTGTCAGTGGTTCGTCGATCCTCCTCGCGGGGTGGCTGGTGGCGACTTTCGTCAGCGACGTTCCCCCCAGGGGCTATCCCAAGCTCGACCGCAAAACAGCGACGAC
This sequence comes from Akkermansiaceae bacterium, assembly GCA_031371445.1. Classification (GTDB taxonomy): domain Bacteria; phylum Verrucomicrobiota; class Verrucomicrobiia; order Verrucomicrobiales; family Akkermansiaceae; genus Luteolibacter. The sequence continues at coordinate 4,586 of JANMJQ010000272.1, read as the reverse complement.
CTCGTATCCATTTGGCGGCAAAACCCGGCCACCGGGCTTCACCCCCTCGGACCTGGAAATAGCTTTCCCGCGGACTATCGTTCGCTGAGTGGGGGCGATCACCGGTCGCCCCGAATTCTTCCTGCATTTTCGCCCCGAATTCTTCCCTGCATTTTCACCCCGGATTTCTAGCCGTTGGCCCGGATCCCAAGCCATCGGGGCGACCCGTGATCGCCCCTACTGCTCAATAGGTCTTCAGCCACTCCACCACGTCGGCGACGTCCTGGGCCGTCATCCCGAGCTGGTCGGCGCTCAACATCAGCGAGCGGCCCATGTCGTGGCGGTCGGTGATGAAATTCCGCGGCACTTTCTGGGTGATACCGCCGGTCGAGCGGGTGATCACGGGATCCGCGTCGGAGATGATGTGGCCATCGATCCATTTTCCGTCCTTGAGATGGAGCGCTGTTCCCTCGAAGCCATGGGAGATGTCGGCCGAGGGGTCGACAATGGATTTTGCCACGATCTCCGGCGGTTGGCGGCTGGCAAAGCCCTTGAGGTCCGGACCGTAATCAGGACCCGCGGCCCCGAGCTTATGGCACATGGTGCAACGCCCGGCGGTGATCTTGCCTTTTTCAGGGTCACCCTTCAACGCCAGGACATCGGCGACGGTGTATTTGGTGCTGTCGGGTTTCAAGGGGACGGTGATCTCGACGAGCGGGAGAGGCTTGTCCAGCAGGCCGCGTTTTTCCATTTCAGGCCCCAGATTCATCGATGCCCATGCGCCCTCCATGCGGTTATCCAACCACCATTTGGCCTGGTCCTTCACATCGGGCACCATTGCCAAATCCATCATCGCATCCGCCGCGGCGCGCGAGTTGATGAAGGCCAGGGAATCGATCGCAAACTTGCGCTTTTCAGCGCCCAGCGAAAACGAGGCGGCTCGCATTCTTAGAGATGGCACCGCAGCTTCCGGCATCAAGCGCCAAGTGAGGCGCGCGAAAGCATTCGACCATGTCCCCGCTTCACCCTGGTGGGTTTGTTCTTCGACGGATTTCCATAATGCTTCCCTGTTGTGGCCCGCACCAATGCCAAGTGAATCCAGATAGGCACGGTCCGTGCCATCATACTTCAATGCCACCGTGACCAGGACATCGCCTGCTTCCTCGAAATTCCGGTAACGCATCGCAATCGCGGCTTCGGCACGAACCACGGCTTCGGGATCACGCGCCAACTTTTTCGCGTAAAGCAAGTCATCGACCTTGCCGTCCGTCCGGCGGATCGCGCGGAAAGCGACCAGACGTTTGGCAACATTGGTGCCGCCGATGATTTCATCGAGTTTGGCCAGGCCCTTCTCTCCCATATACGGCAGCAGCCAAATCGGACGCGCTGCGACGAAGGGATTCGGGTCACCCAGCACTTTCGCGACCGCGTCAAAAGCGGCAGGTCCCGCGGCTTTCAGTTTTTGGAAACCAAGCCACCGCACGTTGACAGCAGGAGACCGCAGGGCGGTGATCGCGCCATCGATGGTCTTGAGGTCGATCTTTGGCAGCACCGGCTTGAAGCCCTTAGGCGCGATGCGATAGATCACGCCGGAAGCAGCCTCATCCTGGGTGTCATGACCGCCAACGCGCGGGTCGGTCCAGTCACTGACATAGAGCGCGCCATCCGGGCCGACGCAGACATCGGAAGGGCGGAAGCTGAACTTGATCTGTTCCTCGGTGCGGCCCTGTTTCTTCACACCACCGGTAAAGTCCGCGCCGTCGAATTGCTTTTCGGGATTGGTTGTTAGAAAATCCGTTCGCTCGAGTTTGAAATCGGCGCCTGCGGCCTGGGGCTTGTAGCCGAAGATGACGTTGCGCGCGGCTTCGCAGGAAAGCAGCATTCCTTCGAAGGATTTGCCGAGCACGCCATTTTCATAGAAGGCGATTCCGGTAGGCGAACCACCGCCATAGACATCACCGGATGGCATCGTGCCGGGATCCTGCTGACGCCATTCGGCTGTGGGAATGTCTTGGCCCGGTCTGCGGTCGACATCCCAGATGCGTGTGCCGTCCGCTGAAAAGAATCCGGCATTTCCATACTCAATGACATGGCTGGTGCGGCATGCCGGGGGATCGTCATTGTCGTTTTGAAAGACGAAGCCGACGGAGTTGATGGTTTGCTCGTACGAGTTGCGGTAACCATTGCCGATGATTTCCGCATGGGTCGCATCGGGGTTCATCCGCACCGTAAAGCCGCCGACATACACAAAGCCGTCATCGCTCGCCTGGCCGGCTGCGGCCTTGGTGTCCATCGGCCATTCGCCGCCACCGCTTTTGTAATAAGCACCACCGATGCGGAAGGTCTTGCCGGACTTGTCAGTAAAGATGCCGCAGGTGTTGCCTTGGTTGAAATACAATTTTCCATCAGGACCACCGGTCACCGAATGCAGCGAATGGTCGTGGTTTTTGCCATTGAAACCGGTGAGCAAAACCTCACGCGTATCACCACTCGCGGGATCGAATTTCAAGTCGCGGTTGACGTCTGTCAGCTTCAGCAAATTCGGCGGCTGCGAAACCATCACCACGTTGTCGAATACGGCGATTCCCAGCGGTGAGACGAGCTCGGGATCCTGCCAAAACACGCGCGAGCGATCGCATTTTCCGTCACCATCGCTGTCCTCCAGAATGACAATCCGGTCGCCAGCGGGTTGCCGCCCCGCCTTGCCCCGATAGTTGACACCTTCCGTGACCCACACCCTGCCGAGCTGATCGATATCGAGGTTGGTTGGGTTGAACAACGCGGGTGAAGCGGCCCAGGGTGTGATTTCCAATCCATCTGGCAACCGGAACGAATCGAGCGGCATCAAGGGTGGCTGCTGTGCCGGTTCCCAGGCAAACGCGGTACGCATGACAACAAGCGCGGCGAAAAAGAGGCAGGGAATTTTCATAAGTCCAAGGGCGGAAGAATACCTACAGGCAGGCAGGCGGCTATCAACAAATTCCGGAGTGGTTTTGACAAGGATAACCATGCTCGCTAATCCAAGCCATGCGAGTGCTCATCAAGCATGTTTTGAAATCCGCAAACGCTGCGGAGAATACCCAGGTTGCCGGTTGGGTCCGGACGCGGCGGGACTCCAAGGCTTTTTCCTTTTTGGAAATCAATGACGGAAGCTGTCTGGGGAATCTCCAGATCATCGCCGATGAGGGCATCCCGGGCTATGAGGAGATCGCGAAAATGACCACCGGCGCTTCGGTCGAGGTGCGCGGCGATCTGATCGCTTCTCCCGCTGCCGGACAAACATGGGAACTGCGGGCGACTTCCATGAAATTATTGGGGGAAGCGCCCGAGGATTATCCGCTCCAGAAAAAAGGACATGGCGCGGAATTCCTGCGCAGCATCGCCCACCTGCGGCCGCGGACCAATCTTTATGGCGCGGTTTTCCGCACGCGCAGCAGACTTGCGTATGCGATCCACCGGTTTTTCCAGGACCGCGATTTTATATATGTGCACACGCCGGTCATCACCGCGAGCGATTGTGAGGGAGCCGGCGAGATGTTCCGTGTCACCACCCTTGCCGATGAAAATATTTCGAAAACCGCGGAGGATTTCTTCGGCAAGAAGGCCTATCTAACAGTCAGCGGCCAGCTCGAAGGCGAGACCTTTGCCTGCGCGCTGTCGAATATCTATACCTTCGGCCCCACCTTCCGCGCGGAAAACTCCAACACTTCCCGCCATGCCGCCGAGTTTTGGATGGTCGAGCCAGAAATGGCTTTCTGCGATCTTGAGGGAGACATGGATTTGGCGGAGACACTGGTCAGGCATCTGGTGAAGGAAACGCTCGAGGACCGCGACGGCGACCTTGAGATTTTCGGCAAGTTCGTGGACAAGGGCTTGCTGGAGCGCCTTGAATTTGTGGCCAGCAGGTCGTTCGAACGCATTTCATACACTGAAGCTGTGGAACTACTCCTGAAGAGCGGCAAGAGCTTCGAATACCCGGTGGAATACGGCCTCAATTTGCAATCCGCCCACGAGCGCTGGCTAACCGAAGAGTATTTCAAAAAGCCGGTCACCGTCTTCAACTACCCCAAGGAGATCAAACCGTTTTATATGCGTCTGAATGACGACAACAAAACAGTGACGGCCATGGATGTGCTGGTTCCTGGCATCGGTGAAATCATCGGTGGCAGCCAGCGCGAGGAGCGGCTCGATGTTCTGTTAGAAAATTTCAAGCACCACGACCTGGATCCCGCTGCCTATGGTTGGTATGCGGATCTCCGCAAATACGGAACGGTCCCCCACGCGGGCTTCGGGCTCGGTTTCGAGCGCATGCTCATGTTCATCACCGGTATGGCGAATATCCGGGACGTCATTCCCTTCGCGAGGACACCGGGGAACTGCGAGTTTTGATATCTCTCCATCCCCATCTACGATCCCCTATCTCCTATCCGTTTTCTGGAGATAGGGGATCGGAGATGGCGCCCCCGGGCAAAAAAAGAGCCCGGCCCCAACTTTCATTGGGACCGGGCTATAACCTGGCGACGACCTACTCTCACGGGACCTGTCGTCCCACTACCATCGGCGCTGCGGCGTTTCACTTCCGGGTTCGGAATGGGACCGGGTGGTTC
>JANMJQ010000268.1:0-2076 GCA_031371445.1 Akkermansiaceae bacterium | reverse complement strand
CGGGGAACTCCGCCCCATCGCCGTCCCTGACAGTGGATTTCGTTTTCACAAACCTAACCGAGCATTTTCGTGCCCATTTGTCTAGCGCTATCTTGAAATCAACAGCGAAAAGGCCTGCCGAGATTCAAACCAAATGCCCTGTTTTAACCTCCCTCCTGCGGGATTTCCCCTTGCTGAAAGGACCCCGGCTGGAAAAGGGTATCGCAACAGCGAATCATGCCCTCCAATCCTTCCGTCAACGTCGCCCGCCTCACTTACCTGTTGGTCTGTGAGGCAGCCGGTGTGGCGATCGCGCTCAGCACGAAAGGGCTGGTCGATATTTCCATCGGCACCGGGATGCTGGGCGGCCTGGGGGTGGCGCTGGTTTTCATCTGGATCGAAACGTTGATGCGTGGCTTCACGCTGCGGGGATTTTCCACGGCCAGCTTCGGACTGGGGGTCGGCTTGTTCTGCGCGTGGCTGCTGACGCGGGTGGAAATTTCCAACCTGCTCGAACTGGCCTTTCGCGACAAATTCGAAAGCAACACCGCGATCGCAGCCGTGGAGCTCGACGTGATGAAACTGGCCTTGAACGTCACCCTTTTCGCCAGCCTCGGCTTCCTCGGAGCCGTGCTCGCACTGCGCAGCAACCGCGACGATTTCGCCTTCATCATTCCATACGTCCGCTTCCGCCAGGATGCGTCGTCCGGCCAACCGGTGGTGCTCGATCCCGACTCGGTGATGGATGGACGGGTCCTTGAAATTTTCCGCTCGGGCTTCCTTCATGGTCGCCTGATCGTGCCGCGCTTCGTGCTCGATGACTTGCAGGCGAAAGTGCAGACCGGTTCCAACGGCGACCGCCAGCGCGCGCAACGGGGTCTCGATTGCCTGGAGCGCATGCAAAAAGCGACCGATGTCCAGATCTCCATCCACGACGCGGTCATGTCCGGCGACCATGAAGCCGCCAGCACGCGCCTCATCGAAACCGCCCGCCTGCTCGGCGCGCGCCTGATGACGGTCGATGAAAATCTCGCCAAGGTCGCCCGCATTCAGGGCATCGATGTGCTCAACATCCATGAGCTGGACGACGCGTTGAAGCCGCACATCGCCGTCGGCGAGCGGGTCCGCATCGCTCTTGTTAGAACGGGCAAGGAAGACCATCAGGCGGTCGGCTACCTACCCGACGGCACCATGATCGTCGCCAACCACGCCGTCTCAAAAATCGGCTCAACGGCGGATGTCATCGTCGTCAGCACCTTGCAGACCCAAAGCGGGCTGATGGTGTTCGGCGAGCTGTATAAGGCGGCGTGAGGAGAAGTTTGTTAGTTTTCAGTGTTCAGTTTTCAGGGAAGAGGAAGGAACATCGAACGTCGAGGGAAGAGGCTAAAATGATTTCCGTTTAACTCTCAACTATCATTCACCTCTGCGATCTTCCCTCTGCGTCCTCTATTCCTCCGCGCTTCGATTTTATCAACCTCTTCCCTTAGCCCCACTTCGCGTTCTCAGCGCCTTTGCGGTTAACTCTTCTCTTTCCTGAAAACTGAACACTGAAAACCAGCAAACTCAAAAGAAGTAAACTTCCGCTTCCGGATCGCGTAGTGAATCGACGAAGTTCGCCCATTCGCGGCGTTCGTCTTCTTTTGCGGGAAGGGGTTGATGATCGGCGCTGGCGTTGGCGATGAGGAATTTGACGGGCTTGTCGGGACCGGCGGTGGCGCGGATTTTTGCGTGCAGCGCTTTCATCCGCGCTGGGGCGAGTGACCAACCTTCCGCGAGCAGGACCACACCGGCGGGCGCGGCAGCGAGGGCTTTGGTGGCTTCCGCTTCGGCCGCTTCATCGAGCACGGCAGTCGATGCCCAGGCCGCGGGATGAACGCGGAGCCGTTGCAACAAAAACGGTCGCAGCGCATCGGCTGTCAGACCGCTGCCGCCGACGTCGAGGACGAGGACGCCATCGAGCGGCTTCTCATCGCTTTCGATGCGTTGCGGGCCGGTGATTTCACGCCACAAGGTCCGTTGATGCCGTCCTTGGAAATCGAGATTCGCGAGGGCGCTTCGTTCGGACCGCCAAGCGATGAACCACAGGATCGCCCGCGG
>JANMJQ010000234.1:0-10050 GCA_031371445.1 Akkermansiaceae bacterium | reverse complement strand
CGGCGCGCGGCCAAGACATTTCCCGGCTCCATGCTGCCGCGGCCCGGGATTTTGTTGAATCGATGGACCGAGGAAGATGTGGATCAATCCGTTCTACCGCCATTGGATGGCACATCCGGCGTTTCATCAGGCAGCGGTTTCGGAATGGGAGCCGGCAAGTCGTTCGGGCTTGAGTCGAATGAAACCGCGAGCGACTCGGTGCTCACCAGTGTCTCCGACTTCCTGCAATTTCCCGCGGTCGTCCGCTTTGATCTCAAGCCGGAGGCCGATGGCTCGCTCAAGCTGCCACTCGCTGATTTTCGTGGCAGCCAGTTCATTGAAATCGTTGCGACGGATTTGTTCGCCAGCGACTCGGTGGTATTGCCATTGCCTGCCAATGACACGCCGTTGCGCGACCGGCGGATTGCAAGGCCACTCGATCCACAGGCGCATCACGTCGCCAATCGCAGTGCAACGGTCCTGCAAAAAGACGGTGAGGCGGCGATCGAAAATGTGCTGGATGCCGACTGGCGCGCGTTCACAACCCTGACCGACGCGCACCAGTTTCTCTTCGGCATGACCGCCGACGACCGCCTGCGCGAATTCGTTTTCCTCACCAGTTGGCCCGATCTAACAGAGGAGCGGAAGCTGGAATTGCTGTCGAAGCATGCGAGCCATGAGCTGCATTTGTTTCTGGCGCGCAAGGATCCCGCCTTCTTCACGAAATATGTCAGGCCGATGCTCGCCGAAAAGTCCGAGCCGCAGTTCATGGACGACCTGCTGCTCGGCCGCGATCTAACATCCTATCTGCGGCCCTACGCGTGGCAACGTCTCAATGCGGCGGAAAAGGCATTGTTGTCGCAAGCGATGCCAGCAGCCAGGGACCGCATCGCGCGCGAACTTTCGTCGCGCTGGGAGCTCGAAGCGCCTGATCCCGAGATGGAAACCAAGCTGTTCGCGCAAACGCTTGGAGGAAGCGACCTGGCCTTGGAAGACAGCCTCGGTCTCGCTCGCAAGGATCTTGAGGATGATGCTTATGGTGCGTCGACTGTATCCTCAGGAGTGGCATACCTCACCGAAAAGCTCAGGACGATCATCATCCCGCGCATTGATTTCGAAGATACCACGGTCGAAGAAGCGATTGATTTTCTCCGCATGCGGGCCACAGAACTCGATGTGGGCGAGCCCGATCCGGCGAAAAAAGGCATGAATTTCGTGATTCGGCGGCCGCGGGACGGCGGTAACTCAGGCGATCCCGGTGCACTCAGAATCAAGGAACTCCGCATCCGCAATGTTCCTCTGGCGGTCGCGCTCAAATACATCTGCGAACAAACCAAGCTCCGCTACAAGGTGGATGACTTTGCGGTAACCTTGGTTCCCCAAACCGAAAGCGGAGACGAAATGTTCACTCGGAGTTTCGAGGTCCCGCCGGATCTCGTTGAGGCCCTCGTTCGCGATGGCGGGGGGGCCGAGGCCGATCCTTTTGCACCCACCGCACAAAAAAATCCCAAGCTCACCTCCCGGCCGTCGATCACCGAGCTCTTGAAGCAAAACGGTATGAGTTTTCCCGAGGGTTCCTCCGCAACGTTGGTTGGACGACGGTTGCTGGTGACGAACACCGAGGGCGAGTTGGATAAGATTCAACAACTTACCAGCACCTTCGACGCCCCTCCGAAGGGAGCATTCCCGGTGACTCCCGCCACGCCCACAGATGGTGACTATTCGCCGCCGGAACTTCCGAATTCAACGGGACTTCTTCCTGACCTAAATATTGAGGCGGATCCCTTCGCTCCCGCCGCCCCCGCCGCCGACGCTGGCGTGGATCCCTTTGCGTCCACAGGAGGAGGTGCCGCGCAATTGCGTAAGGAAAAACCACCCCTTCTTTTTCCCGAACGAACCCGGCTCTGGCGCGAGGCGAACTATTATAAAAGCACCAAGCCCACCGACGAGACGCTCATTCCGCTCAACCGCTTCTGGCTCGACCTTGCGGCATGGGATGGCAAGGGCTCGTTCCTGTCATCGCATTTCAATGAATGCCATACGTCCGGCAACGAAGCGTTGATGTGCCTCGCGTTGCTGGATCTTCCATTCAAAGCGGATCGCCCTGAAGTAAAGGTTGATGGCAGCACTCTCCGCGTCAAAGCCCGCGAGCCGATGCTGCTGTTTTACAAAGACACCCGCAAAACGGAGAACGTTGCACAGGATTCGCCGCTGTTGGTGAGGCAATCGTTCAGTCCGCTGGCCGAGCCGACCCGAATGGTCAGTGGGCGCGAAGTAGAAAACAACATCGTAGGCGCTTTCCGGCCTGGCGTTGCCTATGGTGCGTCGCTGGTGGTGACAAATCCGACGGGCGTTGGCCGCAGGATCGATGTATTGGCGCAAATCCCGGCGGGCGCGATTCCCTTGCAAGGCCAACCCGAGACCCTCTCATCCACACATGAGATCAAGCCCTACGGCGTGCTCATGCTGGAGCTGGCGTTTTACTTCCCCGCGGCCGGCGATTTCGCGGTTTATCCGATGCATGTCAGCGAGAACGGCATCATCCTCGCGCACACCGACCTGCGAACCTTGCATGTGACAAGCGATCCCGCGCCACGCGACGCCGCTTCTTGGGGTGTCCTGGCAAGCGAAGGAACCGACGATGAAGTGCTTGGCCGGCTTGGCACTGAAAATCTCAAGACGGTCGATCTAACAGCCATCCGCTGGCGCTTGAAGAATCCGCTGTTTTTCAATGCTGTTCGAAAAATCCTGCAAGAGCGCCTCTACTTCTCATCCGATGTCGCTTCATTCGGATTTCTCCACAACAATGTCGCCGCGATTCACGATTATCTTGAAAATTCCGGTGCCGCCGCACGCCTGGGACGATGGCTGGACAGCCCCTTGTTGGAAATTCGGCCGCGCATCCATCTTGCTTGGGAAACGCTGGAGTTCGATCCGCTGTTCAACCCGCGCGCTCACCGATTCGGTGACAACCCGCGCATGACACATGAGGCGGCCCGCAAGCATTATCAGGATTTCCTGGACCAACTCGGCTGGAAGACGGCGCTCGAAGATGAAGATGTATTATCTCTAACAGTTTTGCTGATGCTACAGGATCGTGTCGAGGAAGCGCTGGCACGCTTTGACCAAGTCGATCCCGCGAAGTTGCCCGCACATCTCCAATACGACTACCTCCACGCGGTGCTGTTGTTCCATCGTGAGCAAGCACCCCAAGCGAAGGAAATCGCCGTGCGGACCCTGCCGGCATTGCCACCAGGTCTCTGGAAGGATCGCTTCCAAGCCGTCGTGGAGCAAGCGGATGAAATCGCGGCTCTTGATGGACCGAATGAAAACGCCACGCCTGCAGATGAAAAGACCGCACCCCATCTCGAACTCTCGGCTGCTGGCAGCGGAAAGCTCACGATCCAACATCGCGCTGTCGGCAAGGCAGCGCTGCGATTGTTCAGCGTCGATCTTGAAGTGCTGTTTTCCAAAAACCCATTCCTGAAAGACGACGGCGGCGACAACGCCCAGCCAGCCATCCGTCCGAACGCGAGTTTTGATGTCGTGTTCGCGCAAGATGCCACTGAGACCACCATCGAAATGCCACCGGCGCTTCGCCAGGGTAATGTTCTTGTGTCCGCCGAATCCGGCTCCGCGAAACTTCTCAAAGTCATCGACTCGAGGGCCCTGGAGATCCGCCACACGCCTTTGTCGCGAAGCATCCAGGTCATGGATACCACCAGCGCCAAACCGCTGCCGAAAACCTACGTGAAAGTGTATGCGGAAACCCGGGATGGCGAAGTGATTTTCCACAAGGACGGCTACACCGATCTGCGCGGGAAATTCGACTACCTCAGCCATACCGGCATCGATGTTTCCCGCATCAAACGGGTCGCCATTCTGGTCAGTCATCCGGCGAAGGGGGCGCGGACGGCTATTTATGACCGGTAAATCCCCGGTTCGCCCCCCGCCTCACGGGTTGGCCCGCGAGCGTTACGGCTTGATCATTGTTCCCAACCCCCCGAATCTCCGCCTCCCATGTCTGCCGCTGTCCAACACACTCTCGCCGGTCCCGCGACGCTCGAAGGTACGTCTCTCCATACCGGCCAGAAGGTCACCCTCACCCTCAAACCGGCGGCGGAAGGCCATGGTTTTAAGTTCCGGCGCACCGACCTTGCCGACCAGCCCTTCATCAACGCGGATGCCGACAAAGTTCAAACGGTCGAGCGCGCGACGACCCTTGCCGAGGGATCGGTGAAGGTCCACACGGTCGAACACGTCATCTCGGCGTTGACCGGCATGGGCGTTGATAACGCGCTGATCGAAATGGACGCCAACGAGCCACCGATCGGCGACGGCTCGGCCCGGCCCTTTGTCGAGCTCATCAAATCCGCCGGCATCGTTGCCCAGCAGGCTCCGCGGCGCGTTTGGGAAATCCGCGAACCGATCCACATGGAAGCGGGCGATGGCAGCATCATTGTGATCGTCCCGAGCAAGACCTTCCGTGTCTCCGTGACCAATGTCGGTCCGGACGGTCGCTTCACCCAATACTTTTCCACCGAGGTCAACCCGGCAACCTATGAAAAGGAAATCGCGGCGGCCCGTACCTTCGTTTATTACGAGGACGTGAAGCCTCTGTTAGAAAAAGGCCTCATCAAGGGCGGCTCGCTCGAAAGCGCCGTTGTGATCCGCGGCAACGAAATCATGTCGAAGGAAGCCCTGCGCTTCCCCAACGAATTCGCGCGTCACAAGGCGCTTGATCTCATCGGCGACCTGATGCTTTCCGGTATCCGCATTCTCGCCCATGTCATCGCGGTGAAACCCGGCCACGGTCCGAACACGAAGATGGCCGCATTGTTGAAAACCGAACACACCCGCATGCGCTCGATGGTCCCCGCAGCGGTCAAGATCCCCGACGGTGAAAGCGTGCTCGACATCAACGAGGTCCTGAAAATCCTGCCGCACCGCTACCCGTTTTTGATGGTGGACCGGATCGTGGATTTCATCGGCGACAACCGCTGCGTGGCGGTGAAGAACGTCACCATCAACGAACCGTATTTCGCCGGCCATTTCCCCGGGCACCCGATCATGCCCGGCGTCCTGCAGCTTGAAGCGATGGCGCAGGTGTCGTCCGTATTGATGTTGCGCAAACCCGAGAACGCCGGAAAAATCGGCTATTTCATGAGTGCCGACAACGTCAAGTGGCGGCGCCCCGTAATGCCGGGCGATACGATTTCCATCGAAACCGAAATCCTCAAAATGCGCGGCTCCATCGGCCAAACCCGCGCCCGCTGCCTCGTGAATGGCGAAGTCGTCTCCGAGGCGGATCTCAAGTTCGCATTAATGGATAGATGAAGAGGTTTTTAACCGCAGATGAACGCAGATGAACGTTAATGGAAGAGGGATGAAGAATTTCGGGATTCTTGATTCTGGTTCTTGAATCCTTGTTCACTACTCCTCCTCATCTTTCGTCGAACTCTTTCTTTTTCATTCACGTCCATCTGCGTTCATCTGCGGTTTAATTTACTCTTTCTCTCAACACTCAACCATCAACACTCAACCCCTTCTCCCATGGAAAGAAAGACTCTCGAAGAACGCGCCCAGATGACCGATCTGGAGCGGCTGCGCCATTCCTCCGCGCATGTCATGGCCACCGCCATTTTGCGGATCTGGCCCGACGCGCAGTTCGCTTATGGCCCGCCGATCGAAAACGGGTTTTATTACGATTTTGAATTGTCGCACCGGATCACACCCGACGATTTCGAGAAGATCGAGGCGGAGATGAAGAAGGTCGCGAAGGAGAACCAGAAATTCGAATACAAGGCGCTTTCGCGCGAGGAGGCGATGGCGCTGGCCGAGAGTGGCCGGCTTGGGGGACTCGGCGAGCGCCCCGGTAATCCCTCGCGTTTCAAGCTCGACCTCATCGGCAAGATTCCGGAGGGCGAACAAATTTCCTGTTTCCAGAACGGCGACTTCATCGACCTCTGCGCGGGACCGCATGTGGGCTACACGTCGAAATGCAAGAACGTGAAGCTGATGTCGGTGTCGTCGTCATTTTATCTCGGCGACGAATCGAAAGGCCAGCTCCAGCGTTTGTATGGTACGGCCTTCGAGAGCAAGGAACTGTTAGAAGAACATTTGAACCGGCTGGAGGAAGCGAAGAAGCGCGACCACCGGCGACTTGGCAAAGAGTTGGGACTTTTCCACATCGATGAAATGGTTGGCCAAGGCTTGATCCTTTGGAAACCGAAAGGCGCTCTGGTGCGGCGCGCGCTGCAGGAGTTCATCACCGAGGAGCTCGACAAGCAGGGCTATTCGCAGGTCTTCACTCCACACATTGGCAAGCTCGACCTCTATCGCACGTCCGGGCATTTCCCCTACTATCAGGAGAGCCAGTATCCGGCCATCGCCGAGCGTGACGTCTTGGAAAAACTCGCTGATGAAGACGCGACCTGCGCGACCCTGATCAACGGTCTATCGGATGGCACTTACGAAGGCTACCTGCTCAAGCCGATGAACTGCCCGCATCATATCAAGATCTATGCGAGCGATCATCACTCCTACCGCGACCTGCCTGTTAGATTGGCGGAGTTCGGCACGGTGTATCGCTGGGAGCAATCCGGCGAACTCGGCGGCATGACCCGTGTCCGCGGCTTCACCCAGGACGACGCGCATCTTTTCTGCACTCCCGATCAAGTCGCGGGCGAGGTCAATGCCTGTCTCGATCTCGTGAAAAAGGTGCTCGGCACGCTCGGCATGCAGGATTACCGGGTGCGGCTTTCATTGCGTGATCCGAATTCCGACAAATACGTCGGCGAGCCCGAAAACTGGGACAAGGCCGAAGCCGCGCTTCGCGAAGCCGTGCAAACGATCGGCGTGGACTACACCGAAGAGCTCGGCGAAGCGGCATTTTACGGACCGAAGATCGACTTCGTGGTCAAGGACGTGATCGGCCGCGACTGGCAGTTGGGCACGGTACAAGTGGATTACAACCTGCCCGTTCGTTTCGATCTCAGCTACATCGGCGCGGACAACCAGTCCCATGTGCCAGTGATGATCCATCGCGCGCCGTTCGGATCGCTGGAACGTTTTACCGGCCTTCTCATCGAACATTTCGAAGGAAAATTCCCGGTCTGGCTCGCCCCTGAACAAGTGCGCGTCATTCCGATTTCCGAAAAAACCCTCGAAGCCGCCGAAGCCGCCGCCGCGAAATTGGCGGATGCCGGTGCGCGGGTTTCGGTGGATCGGAGTAACGAAAAAATCGGTGCCAAGATCCGTCTCGCCCGCCTCGACCGCGTGCCTTACATGCTGGTCCTCGGCGCCAAGGAAGTCGAGGAAGGCACCGTGTCCGTGCGCCATCGCGATCACGAGAATCTTAGCACCACCACGCTCGACGAATTCATTGTCGGCATCCGTGCGGAAATCTCGGAGCGCCGGCTGTAACTTCGGGCAATCTCAGATTTCCAGCGGACGATTCAAACTGATTTCGTCCTTGAAACCCACGCTTGTTCCCAAGTCACCTGTGGTTTAAGCTCATGACCAGTGAACGTGAACCAGATTCCGACAAGCCCCGTCCGCCCGCTCATCAGCGCGGAACGGATGAAACGGATCTTGTCCGCGCGGCGCTCAATTTCCTCCGCGGAGGCTTATCGGCAGATGGCGGCGCATCTTGGCCGCCCACTCTCGCCCGGCAGAAGGAAAGCCTTCGTGAATGGGCAGACGGTCTGGGTCTCCTGCTGACCGCTTCGGATCTCCCTGCCAAAGTCGTTCGTGGCGGACAAGAGCACGAGCTCTTCCACGACCAAGCGCTTGATCGCTATTTCAAAGTCACGCGCCACGGTGTGTTCGGTCTTTGTCCCGGCATGGAGTTGGCATTGGTTTCCTCCGACCAGGAAGCGCGCAGATTTCACCTTTGGGAAGCTACTCCGCTGGAATATTTGGAACGCCTACACCTGCAGAACCTACTCGTCCCTGGCCTGAACGAATTCGAAGGCGTGATCGACCAAGCGGGAGACGACATGGCGATCGTAACTTCCCAACCACGCTTCGACATCGTGCCCGTCACGACCGCGGAAATTGACGCATGGTTCGCAACGCTTGGATTCCTGAAAATCGCCGATGCCGCTTACTACCGCACGGAGGACAATCTCGGCGTGTTCGATGCACACGACAAGAACCTCGTCCGCGCCGGCGACGATGTGCTGGTGCCATTCGATGTCATCCCCTGCCATCCCGACGGCGGCTTCCTCGACTTCATCGAGCAAACGCTTGCCGCCGGCCACAGTCTTCATGCCGTTCGCACTCCAAAAGAAACTCAATTTTCCGGCAGTCGGTCCGAGGCGGGAGACGCTTGACCGCTTGCCGTGCGGGGATATTTTCGCCATATAGAGGAGCCCGACTCGATGATACTTCCGATTGCCCGTTTGTTGATTGCCGCATTCCTCGTTGCGGTTATCACTGCCACGCCCGCCGTCGCGGATTGGGCGATGTATGGCGGCAATGCCCAGCACACCGGCAATGCCCAGCACACCGGCAATTCCAGCGCAAAGGGCCGCGCGCTGACGACGATCCTTTGGCAGACGCCGGTGGATCTTCATCCGGGGTACTACACTCACTACGGCACTCCCACCATCACTGCGGCGAACACTGTCATTGTTCCGGTAACGATGGGCACCGCAGGAACCAATTTCATCGTCGAGGGCCGTCGTGGATACGATGGCTCGATCATGTGGACCCATGCCACGGATTACGTCCTTCCGGTATCCAATTGGAAGCCCAGCTTTTCGCCCATGCTGGCGAAGACCTCCGCAACCGGGTATCGCGTTTATATTCCCGCGGCCGGCGGAACCTTGGATTGGCGGGATCAACCGGACCAGGCCAATGGTGCCACCGGCAAGCTCGCGTTCTTCGACAATTCAGCGTTGCTCAACAATTACAACGCGAACAAAGTCGGCTACGACACGAATGTAAAAATCAACACCCCCATCACGGCGGATGCGGTGGGCAACATCTTCTTTGGCTTTCAAGTCGCGGCCAACACCGGGGTCCTCGTGCAAGGCGGCGGCATTGCGCGCATTTCGGCTGCCGGAGTGGGCAGCTACAAAATAGCTGGCACCCTCGCGCCCGGCTATTCCCGACCCGCGCTGAACGCGGCTCCCGCTCTAACCGTCGATGGCAGCAAACTCTACGCTGCTTTCAATAACGGCGGCAACTTCGACAATGGAACGCTGGTCCAGATCGACAGCGCCAATCTCACGCCGCTCCACGCGGCGGGCCCACTGGCTGGCGTCTCTAATTATTCCACGGCTTCCCCTACCATTGGACCCGATGGTGACGTGTATTATGGGAGCAGCTCCGGTTTCGGCAATCGAGGGACCTTGCTGCATTTTTCCTCGGATCTGCAGACACAAAAACTTCCGGGATCCTTCGGCTGGGACAACACGGTGGCGATCGTCCCGTCCGGCATCGTGCCAGGCTATGTCTCGGCGGCCGGCTCCACCTATCTGCTGTTCTCGAAATACAACAGCTATGGTTACAACGGCGGCCTGAACAAAGTCGCGATCCTCGATCCCAATGTCCCGCAGACCGATCCTCTAACAGGTCAGACCGACATGAAGGAAGTGATGACGTTCACAAGCCCGACACCTACCGACGACGAATGGTGCATCAACGTCGCCGCTGTCGATGTCCCCGGCAAAGCAGTCTTCATCAACAACGAGGACGGAAATCTGTATCGTTGGGATTTGGTGGCGAATACCCATTCAAGCCTCAACCTGGTGGGGCCGGGACTCCAACCGTACACTCCGACGCTAATCGGACCCGATGGCACGGTTTACACGATTACCCGGGGAACGCTTTACGCCGTCGGAGCGAGACCCAGCTTTCAACTGCCAGCCACGACATTCGAAAGTAAGCGGTCAACGGACGGCCATCGGGTGCTGCTGGCGGGCAGCATAGGTAGCATACATACCTGTGTATGTTATCTATGATGGCTGCCGGTTCAAAGGGCGCAGGCCGGTTCAGCATGGATGGCTGGGGCCGCGGGCTTCCAGCGTGCGGGCAACAGCGCTCCGAGATCGTCTTGGTTGG
>JANMJQ010000212.1:0-2022 GCA_031371445.1 Akkermansiaceae bacterium | reverse complement strand
TCACCTGCACCTTGACGTTCTCCGCGGCGGGATGAAACGCACCGGCAAGTTGCTGCGCGAAATGAGCGTCCTTCGTATCGCTGACCACGTAGTAACGGCCGTTGCCGTGGCGCGCGAGCTCACCTAACAGACGATCGTTCAAGCCATCCGCACCGATGCCCGCGATGTCGAAGGCGATGCCCTTCTGGCGAAGCGATTTCACTTCCTCCGCAAGCTTTTCCGGATTCGCGTTGCCGAGGTTGGCAGCACCATCGGTGAAGAGGACGATCCGGTTCTGCGCGCCGGCCAGTTGATGGCGAAGCGCCAGTTGCTCGCCGACCTTCATCGCTTCCTCAAGATTTGTGCCACCTTCGCTGGCCGTTTGATTCACGAGTTCGCCGAGCTTGCCCGCTTGGTCTCCGGTCATTCCGTCGGCCAGCAAATGCGGAAGACGCGAGAATCCAACCACGGAGATGACATCGTCTTTGGTGAGAAGGCCACCGAGTTGTGCCAACGCTTGTTCCATCGCAGCGCGGCGGTCTTCCCGAACCATCGATCCCGATTGATCAACGAGCAGAGTCAATCGCAAGGGCTGTGCCTTTGCATGTCCTGTCGCACCCACACGCAACGCAACACGCACCAAGCTGCGACCCGGAATCACCGGATGCGCCGATTGCTCGATGGTCGCCGCCACCGCCTGGTCAGCCGTGGGAGCGGGATCGCCGTAATCGACCGCGTTATAAAATTGCTCGGGCTTGATGCTCTCCGGATCAGGCCGCTCACCCTTGTCGAGCGCGGCTTTCGCAGTTTGGAAAGACGCGTCGTTGATGTTGAGGGAAAAGGTAGAATAAGGATTATCCGACGCGGGAATTTCTTCCATCAGATCCACCAATGCTGGAACCGGGGCATCTTGAATCAGCGAACCATTATCGACAAAGCCATCGAAATTGACCTCCGGTTTGCGCTGCAGCTCGTCGGCTTCATTCAAAGAAGAATCCTTACCCTCATTCCCGGAATTGGATCTAAAGTATAAATCTTGCTGAGATCCCGCCGTTACTGTGAAAGGCACTGGAAGCTCCCAAGCGGCCTCGACACTCTTCATCAGCTCGGCCCTTGTGCTGTCAAACGCCGGGGCTTTCTCCTGATCGCTATAAACAACATCATCAAGTCGCTTCTGGGCCGCGGCATCTGCATCAGGTTTCGCTTTCGCAACATCGGAGCGGGCACTTACTTCCGATTCCTCATTCGCTTTATTCTTCGAAAGGCTGGGCATTACTTCCCGCGCACGATTCGGATTATTCAGGATTGCGTCGATGTTGTTGCGATAGATTGCCTGGTCACCACTGCGAAGACCGTTGGTGACACCATTCGCAGCAAAATTATCTGAATCTGCGGGGATGCCGTCCACTGAGGTTCCATCAACCGGGCTGATGAAATCCCCGCCAGCCCTCTTGTCAGCCGCTCCCTTGTCGCGACGCAATTGTCCGCCATCGCCTGCCGCAGCCTTATCGCCGTCAAAGCCCGACGCCAGTGAATCCATGGGTTCCTGGGGTGCTGCCATTTCCTTTTCCTCCAGCGACGAGATTGGTGCGTTCACAGTCCCGGCGCTCACCGTTGTCGAGCCCGCGTATGTGTTAGGGCCGGACAAAGGCTTTTCATCCGGTTGCGCCGTTGGCCTTCTTGCAGCCAACACTGGCGGTGGCGGCGAAAGATCATCCTTGGCTCCTTTGGCGGCCTTTTCGCCAACCGGTTTGCCTGAAGCCACTGTTCCTCCATTCAAAACCACCGCACCGTCGAAATAGCCCGCCACCTGCTCATCCGAAATTTTTCCTGCAAAAGCCATCTTCGCAGGCTCGGGTGAATCGGCGGGCATCGACTCATCGGCCAAAGCAGTTTGACCCTTTGGCATAGGAGCCGCACTCGAAGCTGCGACCACAGGAGGCGCATCCTTCGCCATTCCAAATCCTCCCGCGGCTCCGCCCCCTCCAAAGCCGCCGCTCAAACCACTTCTGTTCAAACCAGCCATGCGCTGTGCAGGTGGCG
>JANMJQ010000130.1:0-2483 GCA_031371445.1 Akkermansiaceae bacterium | reverse complement strand
CCTGAAGACCGTACGCAAGTCCGTGTTTTCATGTAAGGGTGAACAGCAGTTGTCAGCCTCATTACGAGCCGCGCCTTAAAACGCGGGTGTGTTGAAGTTGTTCAGCTTGGCCGTCGGGGTGGGTGCTCCGGCGGCCATTTTTTTGTACCGTAGGGGCGATCACCGGTCGCCCCGAATTCATCCGAATCCCCGAAGATTTTTTGCCGCAAAAATGCGCAGGAGAGGCGCAAAGGAAGAGGAAATTGGGGATGCCCGAATTCTGGAATTTCCGTTGTAGCGGCGGTCTGCGACCGTCTGAAGAGTTTTTTAACCGCAGATGAACGCAGATGAACGGGGATGGTAAGCAGAACTAATGAAAGAGCTTCTCGCACCTTTTCTCTTTCTAATGCTGATCGCAAAGACGACTGCTTTCGACCCGATTGGCCCTCCTCCTGAAAAAACAGTCCAATGGACGGTCGACCATCTCAGAAACATAGTCATCCCCAGGATCGATATCGATGCATCTACACCGTTGGGTGAGTGCCTTGATTTCCTCAATATATTCAATTGCTTCATCCCCTCTTTTTTTGCGCCCTTCTTTCGCCTTTTTGCGGCTAAAAAATTCTTCGATCCGTGTTTATCCGCGTCCATTTGACGAATTATTCTCAGGTCTTCGGTCAGTTCGTCCATGTCCGCTGCACTCCCATTGTGGTTCCTCTGAACTCTTCAGGCGGACACAGACGCGCCTCTACAATTTATTCAGGTAACTCGATCTTCTCGCCGAGATGTCGTGGCCGGGTGTGGAGGAAATTGACGTCGAGCCACATTTTCACCCGCGCACCGATCTCGCGGATATTAGTGCGGAAGCCGGTTTGGAAATCGACGTCCTTCGCGTTGTAACCGAAGGCCTCGATTCCATTGGCTTGGGCCAGATAGATCGCCCTCTGGTTTTGAAAACGCTGGCTGATGACCAGCAGCGACTTTGTTCCGAAAATTTCCTTCGCGCGCACCACCGAATCCAACGTCCGCAGGCCGGCGTCGTCGCAGACGATCCGATCTTCCGGGACGCCTTTCTCCATCAGCGCCTGTTTCATTTTTTCCGGCTCATTGTAGTAGGGCGTGCTGTTGTCGCCGGAAACGATGAGGGTTTCGACCTTGTTGGCGTGCCAGACTTCAGCTGCGGCATCGATGCGATACCGGAAGTAGGGGTTTTCGTATTTGCCCACTTTTGCGCTGGTGCCAAAAACGATACCCACCTTGGTCACGGGAAGATCCGCAACCTTCGTGAACAAGCGGCCACTCGATGCCCAGGTCGCGGTGAGATACGCGTAGGTGACCACGCTTGCCGAAATTACTAGTGCGAGCAGCAACAGGATGCACACACCGCGGATCAGGCGGCGAATCGGTCCGCGTTTCGCCTTCTTCACAGGCTGCGGGTGGCTTGCAGTTCGGCGGGCTTCTTCGGCCATTGCAGCAACGATTTCATCACCTCTCCGAAACCACCCACAAGCGGTTCTTCCGGTGCAATGACCCGCAGGCGGTTGGCGGAATCGGCGAAACGGATTTCACGGAAGCGGCCCATCCATTCGCCATCGACCTGCATCGGC
Source organism: Akkermansiaceae bacterium (assembly GCA_031371445.1). Lineage (GTDB taxonomy): Bacteria > Verrucomicrobiota > Verrucomicrobiia > Verrucomicrobiales > Akkermansiaceae > Luteolibacter. Next base: position 897 of record JANMJQ010000130.1, on the reverse strand, counting down.
ACCTCTTGGTCGGCCTTGACGACGAATGCATCGGTTTGGAAACAAGTGGTGGATTCGACCAGGTCGATGCCGCCAAAGGCCAGGCCGCGCAGTGAGTCGAGCACGAGCTTGTAGCCGGCTTCCTTGTAAACGAGCACGTCGAGCATCGAGTCGTTATTGTTCGCGTTGCGGAAAAATTTGAACTGCCCGCCGTACAAAGCTCCGTTGCCGGCGAGCACCGCGACCCCTTCTTCGCGGCGGCCGTCGGCGCAGATCACTTCGATCTTCGGCGGGGTCTCACCGAGGACTTTCACCCCCGCGAGCAGATAGGCTAGCGGACCCCACATTTTTTTCGACTCCCAGGTCGTTTCCTCGATGACCTTTGCATCAAAACCCACGCCGGCCATTTGCACAAAGGGCGAGCCGTTGGCCTCGAACAAATCAACCTCCCGCGTGAAGCCGCGTTCGATCACTTCAAAAGCTTTCTCCAGCGAGTCGAACGGAATCCCCATTTCCCGCGCAAAAACATTCATCGTGCCGGCGGGCAGAACCCCGAGCATGGTGCTCGTGCCCGCGAGGCCCGAGACGACTTCGTTGAGCGTGCCATCCCCTCCCGCTGCGATGACCACCGGCTCGCCCTGGGCTGCAAACATCGCCGCGAGTTCGCGTGCCTCGCCTTGATGGTTGGTCGCAAAGAGGGCAAAACGGTTGGCATGCGCCATCAAAAAACGCAGCACCCTGCCGCCCTTCTGGCTGCGCGCGCGGGGATTGAAAATGATCGGATAGCGGTGGGACCGTTCCACGCTGGATTCTTCACCCATCGCGGACACTGCGCAACCGCATTCAGGCGAGCGCGGCCAGGACCTTCGCAACCGGCAGGCCCATGACGGTGTCGAAATCCCCGCGGATGCCCGCAAC
>JANMJQ010000088.1:0-16156 GCA_031371445.1 Akkermansiaceae bacterium | reverse complement strand
GGGCAGTTTCGCGGGGACCGGGAGGGAAGGAGGTCGGGCCGTGCCATCGAGGAATTCACCGCAGTGCTTGCACTTGACGGCTTCGTCCTGGATTTCCTCTGCGCAATAGGGGCACTTTTTCATCAACAGATCCACGCTGCCCTCAAAACACCGCAAAGCAAACTTCTTGTGTGTGTTTCGATGGGACGTCGCGATTTGTCGTGCAAGTGGCGGGCTTGTTCAAGGATTCGTTCATAGTCCCTCCTTCAGGAGGACATTCATGAGACCCCCTGAAGGGGGAACTACGTACAAAGAGCCGCCGCCCTCCCCGCCGCTTGGCCAGTGGCGAAGCAGGTTCCCATCACGCGGATGGATGCCTGTGCGTCGTGGTCGGTGGAAATGCAGCGGCCCGCCACGAACAAGCCTGGAATTCCGAGCGGTTTGAGCGAGCGCAGGGGAATCGATGCGGGTTCTACGCCTGCTGGATATCGCGGCTTCGGGCCGCGTGCGTTTTCGCGGAACTCCATCGGCCAGGTTGCGAGGGCGATCCCGTCATCGAAGCGCGCGCCTGCGAGCAGTTCGGCGCCTGTTAGAACATGTTCGCCGATCCAGCGGCGGCTTTCGCGGACGCCGGCGCGAAGCGGCCATTGGCTGATGTAGGCGTCACGCCAGAAATCCGAGTGCCCCGCAAGCCATGCCAGCGCTTTCACCGCCACCGCGCGGCCGCGGGTTTCCAATGCTGTTAGACAACGCGATTCGGTTGGATCGTAATCGTTTCCTCCGGCATCCAGATCCAGCGTCGCGAAGATTTCACCGGGCCGCCCGGATGCCCGGAACGACAGTCCCATCACCTCATCTGTTAGATCGCCGGCGCGAATGCCTTCTACCAACAATCCCGCGGCCGCGAGGCGGATCGCATCGCTGGGCTCGGCGGGGGAGTGGATGCCGAACACATAGGCCGGCCGTTGTAGTGTGGGTGCGAATGACGTGTCCCGTTGCAAGAAGCCCGCAACGATCGCATCCCCCGACGCATCCACCAATGCTTTCGCGGTGAATGCCTGATCGCCTCCACGGCCAGCGACACGGATTTCCCAGTCGTCGTTCCGGTCGATGCCTGTCACTTCATTGTGCAAACGCAGCTCCAATAATTTTTCCGCGGCAACCATTTCATCCGCGATCCGAACAAACTCCACCGGATGTTGCGGCAACACGTCGACGCGGCCCATGCGCACTGGGCCGATACCCGTTGCCGCGATCATGCGTTCCGCCATTTCAGTCGGAAAGCCCGGGTTCGCCAGCACGGCACCGGGTTCATTGCGCAACAGATACAGTCCGCAAAACGTGTGCACGAGCGACGCCGTGCCCATGCCGCCGAGGTAGCCATGGCGTTCTAACAGAATCGTGCGCGCGCCTTCGCGAGCCGCTGTGATGGCTGCCGCCAAGCCCGCGCTGCCCCCTCCGATCACCGCGACGTCGAAGGCCTCGCGGGCCGTGCTCATGAGACTCTGTTCGCGATCAGCGCGGCAAGTGTGGTCGGTGTTGCGAGGTTGGCCTTCGTCAGATCCTCGGGGCCGAGTTCAACCCCGTAACGATCCTCAACCGCAACCACGAGCTGCATCACGGCCATTGAATCCAAGCCCGCGGCAAACAAGTCGCCGTCCTCCGGAAAATCCCAGTCCAGCTCCATCACTTCCTCATCGTTGAGCCAGTCGATCAACTCGATGGGCGTCGGCGATATTTTCTTCTTCGAAACTTCCATGTGGAAAAACGGTGCGATGGCTCATCCCGGCCTTCAAGCGGAAATCGGTTGAAAAAATCGACTTCTTCACTCTCAGCCCAACATCTTCGTAAACACCTGCGAATCGCGGCCGCTCGCTTCGAACTGCTCGCGGCGCTTGGCAGGCAGATCCGTTACGCTCCCCGCGTCGAATCCCACCTTGTTCGTGAAGAAATCCGCCGCGCGGTTGCTCATCGCGAAGACCCGTCCGATCCCGCGCTGCTTGGCCCAGGTTTCCGCATTTTCCACCAATTCGATCCCATAGCCGCGGCCTTCGTGGGCTTGCTTGACGTACAAACACGCGAGCTCCGCGCAATTCTCCGCGGGGTATTCATGCAGCGCCACACAGCCAATAACGTTGTCGTCGATCGCCAGCACCCGGTAGTCGCCGATCTTCGACTGGATGTCCTCATACGTGCGCGCGACTAACTTCGTCCGGCGCACCGAACGGCCGATCATGCCCAGCAACTCAGGGATGTCCTCCTCGCGCAGTTCGCGGATGATACGGTAGCTGTCGGCATGGACCATCGTGCCGACGCCTTCATTGGAAAACAATTCATCGACCAGCACGCCCTGCTTGCGGCCATTGAGCACATGGACCCGTGGCACGCCCTTGTGGCAGGCGGCGGCCGCCAATCGGAGCAAGGCCGCGCCCGCTTCGTCGCTGCGTAAGGCATATTCTTCCGCATCAGCAGCGCGGATCGCATGCGCCGGCGCGCCATCGATGAGGATCGCTTCTTCCAACAGCGTGATCACTTTAGCCACGCCGAGTCCGCGCGCGAAATCGACGACCGGTGTGTCGAGCGGCCCTGTCCCTGAGGCGTCGATCACCGCCGATTGGCCACGGCCTAAAATTTCCAGCGTCTCCTTGACCGCCTGTGGATCGGTGATCGGATGATTCACCCGCGCGGCCATGATTTCACACTCGAGCGTCCAATCGTAGAGGTCCTTCAAATCGCCGCCCAAGACCCCGAGCACGAGTTTGACGCCGAGGTCCTCCAGCACCGCGAGATCGAGAAGCGTTTCCGCGACCGCCGGCTCGGGCAGGATTCCCGCTTCGATCAGCACGAGGAAAATTTTCCCACGGAACTGCGGGATGTACTGCAGCACTTCCCGCAGGTCGTTTTGCTGGGGGATGGGGGACAAAGAGGTTGAGAGTTGAGGGTTGGGAGATGAGAGAAAGAGGGGAAAGGCCTTTTGTTAGCGCAGCGCGCGAAAGTCTCAATACCAAGTTTTCAAGGAGCGTGGCCATCGTAGGGGCGATCACCGGTCGCCCCGATGTCTCTTGGGTTCTACTTTTTGAAGAGGTCGCTATGACTGCCACTTCGTTCGAGGTATAAAGCCGTGCTGTCTTTCCGGTAAATCAGCAGCCAGTCTGGTTCGATATGGCAATCCCTCGATCCGTTCCAAGGGCCAATCAATGAGTGATCCCGGTGCCTCTCATCAAGTGGCTTGTCATTGGCAATCCGCTTGACCACATCCTTCAGCTTTTCCAGATCCTTCCCTTGCTTCCTCAATTTCCTGACGTCTTTCCGAAATTGGCTGGTCTCATAGATCGCCTTCACTTGTCCCAGCTTTTGAAGAGCTCATCAACACTGCTGTGCTTTGTCAGATTCTTCCCTTTTCTGGAATCTTCGAGCGCCGTACGTGTGGTGGCGTTCGGAATTTCGACCTCAAACGGAAGGCCGTTTCTAAGCGTTATCTGGGTGTAGAAAATTCGAATGGCCTCCGTCGGGCTCAAACCGAGCCGAAGCAGGATGCTTTCCGCCTGCTCTTTGATTTCCGGGCTGATTCGACTGTGGACGGCGGCTGTTTTCATGAGGGAAACGTGTTGCATTTGCAACACGTTGTCAATTTCTGTTTCCCGATGACAACAAGCTCAACGACAACAGAGGCAGTAGAATGCCGCCCTCAACGGCTCGGTAGGTGCTTCGCTGAAGCTACGAAGGGAGGATGGCGGATGAGTCAGATTGAAATTGTGCGATTCGCACTCAACAACCGTTGGTTGGAAGAACAAGGAGTTCCTAATCTGAGAACCATCTGGATGGTTCTTCACTTCGGGCCTGATGCCCGAGTCTGATTGAAACCGCCCTGTACGGAGCCGTACGCAGGGTGGTGTGGGACCCGGGAGCTAATCACTCCCGGGGACCCGATTCGCTTCTTTCTTCTTTCGCGTCTCGAATATCATCTTGAGCTTTCTGAGGTTCTCTTGCTCATTCCCTATGTGAATCACAAGGTGGCAATTCGCACACATACACATCAGATCCTCAAGATAAATCTTCGTTGATTGCCCAAGTTCTGACAACGGCTTGATGTGATGAACTTCGATCACTCCCTTGCCAAGTGTCCCATACGCCTCTTCGAAATCAAATCCGCAAACCTCACACATTAAGCGGCCATGCTCAGAGAGCATCGCATCGATCTTCTTATCGCGGAGATCTTTGTCTCTCTCGAAATCTCGATGAATGCGGTAAATCTCCTCACCTTCATAACCGTAAATCTCTCGGTGGTAGGGCGTGCGTATCCGCCTATCGCCTGGTCGATACGACCAATAGTCGTCTCCCCATTCGTCGCTCAGCATAGAAACCATCTTCTCACGATGTGCGATCGCCATTCGTTTGGCTTCTTCTTCGCCGTATTTAGAGATTGAGAACTGCTTATACTTCTTCTGGCCAGTGTCATCAATCCATGACGCGACCCAGTTGTAGTAGCTATACTGCTTGCCGTTCTTCTTGTTGACCACGCTAAGATCTCTGCGCACTCCAACGTGCCCGCTGGTGTTGGTCACCTTCTTCTGGCGCATGAATTCCCGACGGCTCATTGGTGGGAAGATCTCTCGAATCTCGTCATGCCACTTCTTGGCCGCTTCAAATGATTCGTTCTCGCCACCGAACTTCGAATCGGTGAAAAGCTGGCTAAATGTCACTCCCTCACGGGTGTATCGTGCGAGCCACCCATTCGCTGAGGTCTCGTAATTCATCCGGCTTATGCCTCTTGTATTGGAGTGAGCCATGGGATTTTCTTAGCAACGTTTAATGTGCGCCCACCGGCGCGATTGAAAGGAAAATGAAATGAGTTTGAAAAGCTTATGGCCGGTTGGCGCGCCACGACTTGTTAGGCTCTTCAGATTCTTGGCTGATGCTCCAGGAACTTGATTAAATCAAGAACCGTGACGACCCGGTTGGCCAAGGGATTCTGACCGGCGTCATTCATGGAGCGCCGTGCTCGCTTGGCAATGTCCAAGACGAGATCATCAACATCCTCGGGAACAAAAAGGAGATCATCCTCCAACCGGTCGGTTGGCCGTATGCCGATACCCCTGTCACTCGCGAGGCCCTCATAGACGGCTCGGACAATCCAAGTGTCGTGGTCTCGTGCGGGAAGCAATCTGGCGAAGCTGCAAATCGAATCGCTCTCTCGTTCAATTTCGATCTGCCGCCATTGCTTGCGCGAAATGATCCCAAAAACTCCGACGAGTGCAATAGCGGCTCCCGTGCCCCAACGCCATTCCTCGCTATGAATCAGGAGGGCGACGAGAGCGGACAACAAACCGAAGATCACGGCCCAACCAAGAACTCCGAGTTTCTTCGGTGTCGCGACAGGTTCCATCATGCGTGAAGGTGTCTTCATGATTCTTGCCTAACAGTGTTATTAAGCCGCGTGCGGCATTTGTCCTGTAACATCTGCGTGCGGTATAACCGGGGCAAATACGGCACGGAAGGCTACTTCTCTGGGATGCCCGTTCATCGGCGGTTTTTAGACCGCCAAGGAGGAATTGCCAAGCCGCAAACCGCGGAATTGGAGAGTGCTGGGATTCTGGTTTTTCAGGGAGATCGAGAGGACTTGGGACGAGGTTAAAAGTTACGGGAAGTTTCAAATTCCGTGGGGTAGCCAACCAATGGATGCTAACGAACCGGCTTCTTAGACTGCGGCTGGAGGAATACCAGGCCGCTGTGCCGACGTAGGCGTCAGCGCTCCTTACTGAAGAGGGACTGCGCCAAGGACGGTAGCGAGACACACCAGTCACGATGCTTTCTTTTCTCCGCGGGCTTTACCTGCGCCGCTTCGCCGTTAGTTTCGGCGGGAGTGCTGAAGACGGCTGACACGGAAAAACTCGACACGCTGCAATCCGTCGAACTGGCGGAGGGCATTGAAATCCGTCTGCGGATGGCGGGACCGATGTTGCGGGCGGGGGCGTATCTCATCGATTTCCTGCTACGCATCGCGGTGATGGCGGTGGCGGGGATCTGCCTGGTCTTCGCTGGCATTGCGATTGGAGGACAGGTTGCGATGGGAGTATGGCTGCTGGCATTTTTTATGTTGGATTGGTTGTATCCGGTGATTTTCGAAGCGGGCAAACGCGGGGCGACCTACGGCAAGCGGGCGATGGGCTTGCGGGTGGTGCAGGCCAATGGTTCGCCGATCACCCTCGGGCAGGCGGTGGTCCGCAATTTCCTGCGCTTCATCGACAGCTTTCCGGCATTCACTTATGTCTTCGGTTTGACGAGTTGCCTTGCGACCAAACGCTTCCAACGTCTTGGCGATTTGGCTGCGGGGACGGTGGTGATTTACGACCGCCTTGCACCGATGCCGATCATGGCCGCGCCGCCGCCGGTGGTTCCAGTGCCTGTGCCGGTTGGTTTGACGGTGCAGGAGATGCGGGCGATCGCCTTGTTCCGTGAGCGGGCCGGCTTGTGGTCGGAAGCGCGGCGCGTGGAAATTGCCGATCAGGCGGCCGTGCTCAGTGGAGCGACCGGTGTGAAGGGCGCGTCCCGCTTGATGGCGATGGGCTACTGGCTTCAGGAGAAACGGGGGGATCGATGACAGCCGGAGATTTCGAGGAACAAAACCGCGAGCGCTGGTTGGAATATGAGCGGGTGGTGACGCTTGTCGAAAAGGGCAAGGCCGGTGCCGGCGCGGAACAGTTGCCGCGGTTGTTTCGTGAGGTGAGTCTCGATCTTTCGCTGGCGGATTCGCGGATGTATGGGCCGCGGGTTTTGGATCGTCTCAACGCCCTGGTCATCCGCGGCTATGAGTTGATCTACCGGTCGCGGCGCGGAAGTTTGGAAAACGTGTTGCTGTTTGTAACGGCCAGGTTCCCCCAGGCGGTGCGACGCGAGTGGCGTTTGTTCTGGTTGTGCAATGCGGTGTTCTGGCTGCCCTTTTTCGCGCTGATGATTTCTGCGAATCATGACATCCGCTGGGTGCAGGCGATCCTTGGTCCCGAGGGCATGACCAGCATGGAGCAGATGTATGGTGGCAAGGAAGAGCAAATAAGCCATCTGCGCGCGGAGTATGGCTCGAACTTCATGATGTTTTGTTTTTACATCTACAACAACGTCGGCATCGACTTCCGCATCTTCGCGGGTGGCATGGCGGCGGGGATCGGCACCTTGTTTTTCCTGTTGTTCAACGGCCTTTTTCTCGGCGCGGCGGCGGGCTATGTGAACCATGCCTGCAATCCCGAATCGTTCTGGACCTTTGTCGCAGGCCATTCGTCGTTCGAGCTGTTAGGGATGGTGGTCTCTGGCATGGCGGGCCTGCGGCTCGGCCTCGCGATCCTGCGGCCCGGCCGCTTGCCACGCGTGCGGGCGTTGGTGGAGGCATCGAAGGAGGCACTGCCCTTGATTTATGGCGCCGCGATAATGACCGCGATGGCGGCGGTGATTGAGGGATTCTGGTCCGCGCAGAGAATTCCCTCGGAGTGGAAATACGGCGTTGGCATCGCCGGCTGGCTCCTGCATGCGGCATACTTTTTGTTGGCGGGAAGGAGGACCAGCGATGCGGCTTGATAGCGTGACAGCGGAGATCCGGCCGCGCAGCGACTGGGAAGCCGTGGACCTCGGCTTTGCGATGGTGCGCCGCGATTTCTGGCGTTGCATCTCGCTGTGGTGGATGGCGCTTTGCGTGCCGGTCGCAGTCGGGTGGACATTTTTGAACACGCATCCCATTTGGCTGCTGGTGCTGTTCTGGTGGTTGAAACCCGTGGGCTCGCGGATAGTTCTGTTCCAACTCAGCAGGCGTTTGTTTGGCGAAGTTCCGTCATGGAAATCGATTTGGCGTGAAATCCCATCGGCATTTACGCGGCGGTTTTTTTATCGGTTCCTGTGGGCCCGCCTGTCGCCCTGGCTGCCGGTGGCGCTGGCGGTCGAGGACCTCGAGGGCCTTCGTGGCAAGGCCTATCAGCAACGCCGCAGGCAAGTGGCGCGGCGCGGCGAGGGAGCGGTGATGTGGCTTTATTTCATCGCGGATCTGGCTTCCATCTGGGTGGGGCTGGGTGTGCTCGCGTTGGGACTGATGTTGTTGCCGGAAGGTCAGGATGCACCATGGGCGCGCGCTTGGGAGTCGTGGGATTCGAATTTTCCGTGGGAGATCCCGTTGTTGATCAGCCGCACTGTGGTTGCCTGCGTGATGGCCGCCATGTCTCTAACAGATTTGTTTGTGACCGGCGCTGGCTTCGGTGTCTATATCAACAACCGGACGTGGATCGAGGGCTGGGACGTTGAGCTTGCATTCAAACGGCTGGCGCAACGGCTTGGCACGGTGGCGGCGGTGCTGGCTTTGTTGCTCGTGCTGGTTCCCGCGGCAAGGGCATCCGAGGAGCGCGCGCCCGCTGAAGTGATCCGTGAGGTCAAGGCGCACCCTGATTTCAAGGTGCACACCGTGACGGAGAAAGTTCCTATCGAAAAGCCCCATACGGGCACCTGGCATTTGCCGTTTCTCGGGGAGTTGGCCACGGTTTTCGGCATCTCGGTGGTGGCATTGCTGGTGGGCTTTGTCGGATGGATGATCTGGAAAAACCGGCACGTCTTCATGCTCCGTCGCAGCGGCTTGAAGGTTGCGATGCCTACCCCAAAAGCGCGGGTGGTGATGGGCATGGAGTTGTCTCCCGACACGCTGCCAGCGGATGTGCCTGTCGCGGCATGGGCCTTGTGGCTGCAGGGGCGGCAACACGAGGCGCTGGCCCTGCTTTATCGCGGCTCGATCTCACGGGTGATCGAAGTGGCGAGGGTCGATATCCAGGAATCCGATACCGAAGGCGATTGCGTCCGCAGGGTGGTGCAAGCGGGCCACGCGGCGCATCCCGACTATTTTCGCGGCATCACCGGCGTTTGGACACGCCAGGCTTATGCCGGCATCGCGCCGCCCGACACCGAAGTGCGGGTATTGTGCGAACAATGGCCGTTTGGTGGAGGGAGGCTGGCATGAAATGGTTTGCGTTGCTGCTCGTGGCTTTCGCTCTAACAGCTTGCGATTATCGCGAAGTCACGCGTGAGATTGGTTACAAGGGCAAGGCCCGCATCAACCCCTGGCTCGCCGCCGAAAGGTTTTGCGCGCAATACCACGGCAAGGTCCGTTCGCTGGCGTCTTGGGAAGAGCCCGGCAACGGCGATGCGGTTTGGTTCGTTCCCGCACAGTTGTTGGCCAATGCCAGTTACACGAAACGCCTAAGCCAGTGGGCCGCGGATGGCGGACATTTGATTGTGTTGGTCGACCATGCGAGCGACACCAACGACTGGTATCAGCGTTTCACCGAAAACAAACTCGAGCCTCCGCTTCTCCAGATGCTGGACCAGGTGGGGATCGAACTGAAAGACTCACCCTCAACCGCCAGCACGGTCGAGTTCGATGGTGAAACCTATGAAGTCGCGGCGACTTCGCAAAGCAGCGTGCGGCAGGGGAAGGAAAAGCCTGGTGTTATTGCTTCGGTGGAAACCGGGGAGGGACGGATCACAGTCATCACCGATGCGCGGATTTTTCGGAACCGCTGGATCGGAGACAAGCAGCATGCCGAATTGCTCGATGCGTTGATCCTGGCAACCGGCATGGAGGGTGGCATCGGGTTTCTCCGCGGGGCGGGACTTTCCTTGTGGGATCTGTTAGGGATGCACCTGTGGCCGGTTCTAACAGGTCTCGGCGTGCTGACCCTGCTATGGCTTTGGAAAAATTTCACCCGCTTTGGTCCGATCGAAGCCGCAACCACAACTTCGCCGCTGCGTGGTTATGAACATCACCTCGAAGCGCTCGGCGATTTCCAATGGCGCCATGACCGTGCGGCGGCCCTGCTTGCTCCCTTGCGGTCCCAGATTGTCGATCGCGGCCAGCGTCTCAGCATCCGCGCGGGGCGGCGGGATGACGATTTCTTCCAGTTCCTCGCCGACCTCGCCGGCATTCCACGCGATCGCGCGTTCCGTGCAATCACCATGAATGCACCGCCCGATTCAACATTGCTCACACGCATCACATCCGATCTCCAGCGCCTCCTGCAAGTTCTCCACTGACCACAAGCTCCATGAACACCGATTCCTACGCACCCGCTCCATACCAAGCACCGCAGCCAGGCGGGCTGGCCGATTTGATCCACCGCATGCGCGCTGTGGTCGGCGAGGTTATTCTTGGCCAGCAGACGGTCATCGATCAAGTCATCGCGGCCCTGCTGGCGGGCGGGCATGTTCTGTTAGAAGGCAAGCCGGGGCTCGGGAAAACGCATCTGGTGGTGACCCTGGCAAGGACCTTCGGCGGCTCCTCGGCACGGATCCAGTTCACGCCCGATTTGATGCCATCCGACGTGACGGGCTTCCGCTTGTTCGACATGAAGAGCCAGACCTTCCAACTGCGGCATGGTCCGGTTTTCACCAACCTGTTGCTGGCGGATGAAATCAACCGCGCGCCTGCCAAGACCCAGTCGGCCTTGTTAGAGGTGATGCAGGAACTACAGGTCACCATCGATGGCGAGACATTGAAGCTGGTCCCGCCCTTCATGACCCTGGCGACGCAGAATCCGGTCGAACATGAAGGCACCTATCCCTTGCCGGAAGCGCAGCTCGACCGCTTCATCATGAAGATCCTCATCGATTATCCGATGCGCGAGGCCGAGTGTGAAATCGTCGCCCGCGCCGCCGCGCAGAGCCCCGGGGTTTCGATGCAAACCGTGCCGGTGATTTGCGGACCCGCTGAAATCATCGCCGCGCAACAGGCGACCGCAGCGGTGCAGGTGGTGCCTGATGTTGTTGCCTATGCCGTGGCTCTCGCGCAGGCGACACGGGAATCGCGCTCGATTTCACTGGGTGCTGGCACGCGGGGTGCCATCAGTTTGGTGAAAATCGGCAAAGCCTTCGCCGCGCTTGATGGCCGCGGCTTTGTGACACCGGACGATATCAAACGCGCGGCTCTGCCCGTTCTCCGTCACCGCGTGCAACTCACGCCCGAAGTCGCGATTAGCGGCCAGGATGTGGATGAAGTGCTGTTGGCCATCGTCGAAAGCGTGCCGGCACCGAGGCAGTGAGATTATGAGCCCGACCTCCCGACTGCTGGCCGTTGCAAGCGTGTGGATGATCCTCGCGGTTGTGCCGGTGGCGTTTCCCGGCATGGCCATCGCGTGGCTCTGGCTCGGTGCGGCGGCGGCTGTGGTGATCGGCGCCGACGCTTTGGCGGTCCGGTTGGGGAAGCCTTTGGCGATCGCCCGGCGATTGCCGGGACGATTCGCGTTGGGTGAAGCGGGGGAGGTCCGCTTGATTGCGCGCAACATGGGTGAGCACGCGGCGAATGTTGAAATTTTCGATGGCATCCCGCAAGGCGCGGTGGCTCCGACGCTGCCTTGGGCGGGAGAAATCCCGGCTGCCCGGGAAGTGAAGGTTTTTCATCCGGTCACTCTAACAGATCGGGGCGAGGCTGTGTTTGGTCCCGTACACGTGAGGCAATTTTCACCGCTCCGTTTGTGGACGCGCCGGACCCTGCATTTGGCCAACGAAACCGTGAAGGTCTATCCGAACTATGAGCCCGTCATCCGCTTCGCGTTGCTCGCGATGCAACATCGTGAAAGCCCGCTCGGCATCATCCGCCGTCCGCGCGCCGGCACGAGCCGCGATTTCCACCAGCTCCGCGATTACCGCGATGGCGACCCGCTGTCACAGATCGATTGGAAGGCCTCCTCGCGCCGGCAGTTCCTGATCAGCCGCGATTATCAGGAGCAGCGCAACCAGACGATCGTATTTCTGTTAGACACGGGTCGCCGGATGCGCGCGCTCGATGGTGGTGTGCCGCAGTTTGATCACATCCTCAACGCCATGCTGCTCGTCTCGCATGTCGCGTTGCGGCAGGGCGACCAGGTGGGCGTGAAATCCTTCGGCGGGACCGATCGCTGGCTGCCACCGGTGAAAGGCAGCCATGCGATGCCCGTGCTGCTGAATCATCTTTACGATTACCAGACCACAGCCGCGCCCAGCGATTTCACCGGGGCGGTGGAGCTCTTGATGGCGCGCCAGCGCCGCCGCTCGCTGGTCATACTTCTCACAAATCTGCGCGGCGAGGATGGCAAGGAGTTGGTGCCCGCATTGCAGGTGTTGAAATCGAAGCACCTTGTCCTGCTGGCCAGCATGCGTGAGCGCACGGTCGAGGATTCGATTTCACAACCCGTCGAATCGTTTTCCTCGGCGCTCAAATATCTCGCCGCGGACCGGTATCTGCAGGAACGCCGCGAGGTGCTGGCCACGCTCGGCGCGCATGGCATTCTCACGCTCGATTCCACCGCCAAGGAGTTTGCGATCGCCCTTGCCAACCGTTACGCGGATATCAAGGCGGCGGGGCGGATTTAGGGAAGGGTTATTGGTTATTGGTTATTTGGGGAAGAATGTTTGCTGATATTGGCTTATCATCGTCTAACAGATTCCTAACAGATTTACGCGATCACGGCATTGAGATCCGTCCGCTTTAAGGCAATCTTTCCTGCGTAAGGGATAGCACATCAGCCCCCCAAAGGGCCCGCGGGCGTCGGAACAAGGGATCCGGCGCCCGTGGTTTGTACGGCCCCAGGCACCGGCGGAGGAGAAGGGAATGCGCAACCTGAAATTCGTACCCGACACGCGATTGCGGTATTGTGATGTGTCCGCTTTGTGGCAATCTCGTTGACGTAAGGGATAGCACAAAAGCCCCCCAAAGGGCCCGCGGGCGTTGGAACAAGGGATCCGGCGCCCGCGGTCATTTTAAGGAAGGATCACCGCTGGAACAACGCGATGACCGGTGGCAGCGTTTCTTTCCAGGCATGCGCGATCGCCGAGCGGGCAACGGCATCGTGATCGTCGCCGTTCGGGAAAGTCCTTCGCTCACGGGCCTGGCGCACGGCAAGGGCGATGGCTTGCAGTTCGGGGCCGAGCGACAACAGGCCGAGCGCGCACGACAACGCGGTGGCTGTTAGAACAACGACCGCGGCGCCCATGATCGGAATTTTTGCGACGAGCACCGCCATCACGGCGACGATTCCACTCAACGGCGGCACGGCCATGCCGAAGCGCCGGTTGTTCTCGCGCGCGGTGGCGGATTTCGGATCCCGCTCGGCCCATGCGGCAAGGGCTTTGAGGCGGAGCTGCCTGCCGAACTCCGCGGCCGGGGCTTCGGCGCGGTGGATCACCGCATCATCGCCGGGTTCGGGCAGCCACACTTCGAGATCGCAGCGACAAAGCCGCTGTCCTTCATCTGCCAACACGCGCAAACCGAACCACCAGCGCGCGATGATTGAGAACGCGAGCGGGATCAACGAAACTGTTAGAAGAATTTTCCACATGGGTTGATCAGCGTTTCATGCCCCCCGCGACCCAGGCGCGCGGATCGTCCGGCCAAGGATGGCGTGGATAGCGGCCGGCGACTTCTTTTTTCATTTGTGCGTAACCCGCTTGCCAGAAGCCCCGCAGGTCCTTGGTCATTTGCCATGGCTTTTGGCCGGGTGTCAAAATGTGAACGAGCAACGGGACACGGCCGCTGGCGATCATCGGCGTTTCCCAGATGCCGAACAGGTGCGACACGCGGAGGGAGATGAAGGGATCGGAATCGGCTGAGTAGGTGATCTTCGGCGATTGGCCATTGGGCAATTGAACCCGCTCGGGACAATACGCATCGAGGGCCGCGCGTTGGGAGTGGCTCAGCCACTCGCGCAGCACCTGCCAGACATTCGCTTCCTTGATTTCTTTGTAACTCACCGCGCCATGGCAGATTTGCGCCACGGCATCCGCGCGATCCACCTCGATCCAACCGGGCATTTCCAATTCCGGCATCCATTTGCCCAAACAGGCGAGGCGGGTGGTCCATTGCGTGACCGCCGCATCCCAGTTTTTCAGAACCAGTTCACCTGTTAGAACCCGCTCCGCAAGCAACGCGGCCGCGGCATCGAGGTTGATGTTGTGATCGCTTTCCTTCGCTTCCAACACCAGGTCGCGGAAGCGTGTCTCCTTCCGGGCTACCACCCGGCGGCGGGTATCATCCCACGCGGCTCCATCGCTAACTGTTAGATCTTCCGGAAATAGTTCCTGCAACCAAGCGGGTTCGATCGCAGTCGCGCGGCGCAAATGAACGATGATTTCACGCGCCTCGACCTCGGTGATTTCCGCAGTGACGAAGGCGGGGGCATTCTTCACACAAGACTCATCGTCGAGCTTGCCCTTGCGGTTGCCAACCAACTTGCAGGCGAGCGTGCCCTGGCCCAGGCGGATCGCGAGATGGTCGCTGAAGGAAGCCAGCATCGCCTTGCCGATTTCCTCACGCCGCGCCTTGAAATCCACGCCACGCCACGCCCATCCGAACTTCGCGGCAAGCTGGCGCAAACGTTCATAGCCTTGCGCGGTCTCCCTTGCGCCGCGGCCGGAGATGCCGAGTTGTCCGCAGCGGCGTGGATCGAAGTCCATCGCTTCCGCCGATTCGAAGGCGCGCCATTCGCCTGCAAAATCGCTGTCGTCATCAGCGAACAGGAAATCCTTGCGGCCCACTCCGCCGCGCTGGTTGGTGAAAATCCCTTCGCCTTGCACCGTTGCGGCGATGAAGGCGGTTTCGGCGACGCACCCTTGTTCGAAGCCTGCTAGCATCAACCGCGAATACCGTGGCTCCAAGGGCAGCGATGCCATCTTGCGGCCTTCGTCTGTTAGATTTCCTTTGAGATCAAGCGCGCCGAGGTCATGCAGCAATCGTTCCGCGCGTGTCAGGGATTCTTCGGAGGGGGCATCGAACCAGCGGAAATTTCTCGCTTCATTGATTCCAGCCGCTTTCAACAACAGCACCGCTTCCGCCAAATCCACGCGGCGCACTTCGGGGCTTTCGAATTCGGCGCGGCGCGCGTGTTCGCTGGCACTCCACAAACGGAACGCGCGGCCTGGCGCGGTCCGTCCCGCACGGCCCGCACGTTGCTCCGACGAGGCGCGTGAGATTTTCGTGATCAGCAAGGTGTTGATCCCGCGACGCGGTTCAAAAGACGCCGTGCGTGCCAGGCCGCTGTCGATGACCGTGCGCACGCCATCGATGGTAAGCGATGTTTCCGCGACGTTCGTTGCGACGATGATCTTGGGCCGCGGACCGGGTGAAATAGCGGCTTCCTGCGCGTTCGGCGGTAGGGCGCTGTAGAGTGGAAACATGTCCCAGCCACGGGCCAGCGAACCGTTTTCCAACAGCTCGATCGTGCGGCGGATTTCGCGGGTGCCGGGTAAAAACATCAGGATGTTGCCCGCGTCCGGCATCGCCATCGCTTCCTTGCAGATGCTCACCATTTTTTCCCAAACGGGAATTGGAGCGCGGAATTCATTCCGCACGGCGGCTGCGGACTTGTCCGGGCGATATATCACTTCCACCGGAAACGTCCGTCCTCCGGCTTCCAGAGAAATTGCCGGTGCGAGATAGTCCGCGAGCCCTGCTGATTCCAAGGTTGCCGACATCACCACCACGCGCAGGTCGGGACGCGTGGCTTCCTGCAAGTCAAGACAGCGCCCAAGCGCGATGTCCACCGTGAGCCGGCGTTCGTGGAATTCGTCGAAGATCACGGCACCGACATCTGTTAGCTTCGGGTCGTCCTGCAGCCAGCGCTGGAACACGCCGTCTGTTAGATAGATGATGCGCGTGTCGTTGCGGTATTTGGTATCGAAGCGCACCGCATAGCCGACTTCGTTTCCCACCGCAGCGCCGCGTTGCTTCGCTACCCAGCCCGCCAGCAGGCGCGCGGCCATGCGTCGAGGTTCGATGACGAGGATGCGGCCGGAGATCCCCGCATCGAGCAGCATGCCTGGAACGGCGGTCGATTTTCCTGAGCCGGTCGGGGCTTTCAAGAGCACGCGAGACCGCTCGCCGCGCAGGGCGTCTTTGAGCGCATTCTCGATTTCAAAAACCGGCAGGGTCACTGGGTGATGATTTGAACTTTGGACTGCGGCGGGAAGTGAAAACGCCACGCCGCTTTGGATGGGATGCAGGTCCGGCGTCCCACAATCCAAAGCGGTGCCGCCGCGCTCTGTCCTGCCCGTTACCCATAAGTCGTACCACTTCGCGCTTGTACTAAACGATCGTTTGACATATCGCGAGGGATGGATCTTGAAACTCCCTCCGTCGCTGCGATTCGTTCGTGGGCTTCTTCCGAATTTGCTTCTTTGGATT
>JANMJQ010000084.1:0-13292 GCA_031371445.1 Akkermansiaceae bacterium | reverse complement strand
TTTGGTTGGGTATCCCATGGCGGTATTGGTTAGATCGAATCTAGCGTATATACTAGAGTCAAAAATCGCATGAGACAACCTTAAAATGTCATAAAATGGAGAAAAACTAGATCACTGATCTAGAAAGAACCAAACTCCAGATGGCGGACAGAATGTCCGCCGCACTTAGCGTTCAGAATGAACGCGCTCCCTTGGCGAAAGCCCGAACAACCACAGCCAGACAAAGGCGAGCAATAAAGCCGCAAGTCCTACATGCAAGACCTGCACCCATGAGTAGATGTGAACCTGTGCCATGACGAGGCCGAGGGCCATCTGTGCCAGGACGATTCCAAGCGCCGCTCGTTCAATGATACCGGGTCTGCCACCTTGCTTCGATAACAACCAGCTCCAGATCGCCGCACCGAGCACAGCCCACGAGAAACTACGATGGATGAGATAGATCCACGAGTTTTCCAAACTTGCAGCCCAGCTTCCGCGCGAGGCCATCGCATGGGCACGCAGTTCATCAGTCATTTCACGGACTTGCGAACCCATGATCCCCTCCCCGACGATCACAATCAACAGGAGGCCCACAGCCAAGCGCAGCTTCGGTCTAACAGAATCGGGCACGGCGACATGCCATGGCGTATCGGTGCCGCGCCAGGCGCAATAGGCGAGCATGCCGATGGTGCTCATCGCCAGCGCGAGGTGGGTTGTTAGAACCACCGATTTTAAACCGCTGTAAACCACCGTCGCGCCCACCCAGCCGTTGGTGAGCACTGTGATGAGAGCGGCGAAGGCCATCCAGAAAACCAGTGGCCGCTTTTCCCGTTGCCAGAATGCCGCGATGAAAGTCGCCAATGAAAAGAATCCGACCGGCAGGCTGGTCATGCGATTGAAGAACTCGATCCAGACATGCCGTGGATTGAACTCGCGGCGAAGGGAATCAACGGTGATGGTCGACGGGTCGCGGCCCATCCGTTCGGCCTTGTGCTGGAATTTTTCGATGGGCAGCTTCGCGAAATCGACCTGCTCGATTTTCGTGGGTGGGATCAGGCAACCCCAGCAGGTCGGCCAATCCGGGCAGCCCATTCCCGAGCCGCTGACCCGCACGATCGCTCCCACAAACATGAGGCAAAGCACGGACACCAGGGCACTTGTTGCCAGTTTTTGAAAGCGCGTCATCGCCATGGCCAGACGATGCAGCCCACTACCCGCGGGATGCCAGCGGAAACACCCTTGATGCAAGTTTCTTGCAATTTCAACCTCCCCCCAATACCTCTTCGGCGTGCGCGGCTCGCCTCTTGTCCGATCAGTGGCATACGCCATCGCGCTTGCGGTGACGGCGATTTTGCTTGGCCATATCACCAGCGCGAAACCTGACGCTGCGCCGGTTTTGGTGACTCCCGAAGCCCCGGTGTCTCCGGCGATCGGTTTCGAACTCTCCCTCTCTGCCGCGGCAAGTGATATCATCGTCAATACCGGACAAGCCCAGAAGCTCGACCCGGATCATCCGCCATTTTCAGGAAAGTTTGTTCTCGATGCCGGCAACCCGCGGGTCGCTTTGCGCGTGAAATGGAAGACTCCTCCCATGGCGGGCGAGCAACGATTTGCGAAGCTAAGCATCGAGCCACCGGGACAGCGCACGATCGTGCATGTCTTCGATGCGGCGGGCGATATCGATGACGTCTTTGAACTTCCCGCTTCCCCATGAGTCATCAACATCATCAGGGATGCGCGCATCACAGCGAGCACCACGAGTTGGTCATCAGCGGCCTCTCGGTGAGCTATCGGCGGGTGAAAGCGCTGGAGAATGTTTCGATGGCGACCTCCTGCGGCAACCGTGTGGCATTGATCGGTCCGAACGGCGCCGGCAAGAGCACGTTGCTAAAAGCCATTGCGGGACTCATCCCGCGTGGAGCAGGAACCATCCTTTGGCGCGGCACGGCGGTGAACCGCTGGTCGCGTGAGTTCGCGTATTTGCCGCAGCGGGAAGAAGTGGATTGGGCCTTTCCGATCACTGTGCGGGGCTTGGTGGAAATGGGGCGTTATCCGCAAACCGGCTGGTGGCGGAAATTTTCGGAACGCGACAAGACCGCAGTGGACAAGGCCCTCGATTCGCTGGCCCTCACGCATTTGCAGGACCGGCAGATCCGCGAGTTGTCGGGAGGGCAGCAGCAACGCGCGTTCCTCGCACGATCCCTTGCCCAGGAGGCGCACGTGCTTCTGTTAGACGAACCCTTCGCGGGCCTCGATCGCAATGCCGCGCACCTGTTAGGCGATTTGCTCGCAAAGCTGGCGGCGGAGGGCCGGCTGGTGATCGCCTCGCATCATGACCTCAACACCGCGCCCGCCCTTTTCGATGAAGCGCTGTTCCTCTCAACCGAAGCCCTCGCGTTCGGACCGATTCGCGAAGTCATGACGGCGGAGATCGTGGCAAAGACCTTCCAACAACCCCTCGCCCACGCCAGATGATGGATCTGTTAGGAAATCCGTTTTACCAACGCGCCCTGGCGACCGCCGCTTTGATCGGGTTCGCAAACGGCTTCTTCAGCGGCATCGTCGTGCTGCGGCGGACGGCGCTTTCGGTCTCGGCCTTGTCCCACACGATGCTACCCGGCATCGCGCTGGCGATTTTTCTAACAGGTGCGTTGAGCCGGTGGAATGCCTTCATCGGCGCCCTGCTCGCGGCGCTATTGGTGGGCCTGGGTTCGGTGACCGTCGCACGTGGCAACCGGGTCGGCCAAGGCACCGCCCTCGCAGTGCTCTACACCGCAGCCTTTGCGGCCGGGATCGCGTTGCTGCCCCTGCTGGACACCCGCCAGGAGCTCGAGCACTGGCTCTTCGGCGACATCATTGCGGTTGGCAATGCGGACATCTGGACGGCGTTCGGCATCGGCGCTTTCACCATCATCGCGACCAATCTTTTGATGCGGCCGATCTTGCTCACCCTCTTCGAACCCAACGTGGCGGCGGCCCAAGGGGTGCCCGTGCGCTTCATCCAGTATCTCGTTCATGCCCTGCTCGTGCTCGCATTGGTATCCTCATTGCAAGCCGTGGGCTGCGTGTTGTCGGTGGGCTTGCTGGTCACTCCCGCGGCGACGGTCTCGCTGCTGACGGATCGGACCTCGGCCTTGTTCTGGGGCGGCGGCCTCATCGGCGGCGTTGCTTCGGTGGCAGCGGTGGCGATTTCCGGAAAATTTGGCATCGCGCCGGGTCCGGCGATCGTGATGTTGCTCGGGCTCCTGTTCGTGGCGGCTTACATTTTCAGTCCGAAATACGGATTGATCCCGCGCAAAGGTCGCTGACGCGGGCGGCATTTTCCGTCAGGGCGCCTCGATTGGGGATAAGTCGTCAGAGGAAGAAGTTTTTGACCACCGATTTCACAGATGGACACAGATGAAGAGGATGGGGACCATTCAGTTGGAGACACGTTTGATGCCGAGGGTTGCGTATTTGAAGTTGAGTAGCAGGGCAGTTTTGAGGCCAGTGATATTGAGATAGCTCTTATCTGTGGAAATCCGTGAAATCTGTGGTTAGCAAATCTTTTCATTCTCCCTAATGGAGGAACCCTGGCTCTTCCGTAGCTCGACGGCGCTTGCACTCCGGCGGGGCATCCCCTACTGATTTCCAACATGACTCGCCCACTCGCGCTCCTATTGTTGCTCTTGCTACCCAGCCCAGCGTTTTGCGAAGCCCCGAAAGAGGAAGAAAAGCCCAAGCCCGCGGAAACCGCTCCGGCCGGCCCCAAGGTGACCTTGAAAACCAGCATGGGCAAGATCGTCATCGAATTGGACAAAGCAAAGGCGCCGATCAGCGTCGAAAACTTCCTCGGCTACGTGAAGAAGAAGCACTACGATGGAACCGTTTTCCACCGCGTGATGCCAGACTTCATGATCCAAGGCGGTGGCTTCGCGGTGGAAGGAAAAGATCTGGTCGAGAAGGAGACCGGCAAAGGCATCCACAACGAAGGCAGCAACGGCCTCAAAAATGTACGGGGCAGCATCGCGATGGCGCGCACGCCCGATCCTGAGAGCGCGACGAACCAGTTTTTCATCAACGTGCAGGACAATGCGGGACTGGATGGAGGTTACGCGGTGTTTGGCAAGGTGATCGAAGGCATGGATGTCGTGGACAAAATCAAAGCCGTGCCCACGGCAACGTTGCCATTGATGATGCGCCATCCGGCCACCGGCGAAAAGATCCGGATGCCCAATGAAAATGTGCCCCAGGAAAATGTCGTGATCCTTTCGGCCACCGCCGAGTGAGGCTTATCACCCGACGCGCATGCACTACTGGTTCTGGCTTTGCCCCCTGATCGCTTTCGTGTCGGGCTCGATTCCCTTCGGATTGATCATCGGGAAATCCCGGGGCATCGACATCCGGGAGCATGGTTCGGGCAACATCGGCGCGACGAACGTGCTGCGCGTGCTCGGCAAGAAATATGGCGTGCCCTGTTTCCTTCTCGATGCGTTGAAAGGCTTTATCCCGGTAGTGCTGGCCTCCAATCTGATTCAAATCGCAGGCAAGCCGCCCGCGTTCTGCCACCTCGCGTTTCTCGACGGCATTGCAACGACCGTCGCGGCAAGCCAGCAATTTCAAGCGCAGTTGGTGACCGTCATTACTGCCTTGGCAGCCGTGCTGGGGCACACGTTCACGCCCTTCGCCGGCTTCAAGGGTGGCAAGGGGGTGGCCACTTCGGGCGGCGTCCTGCTCGCCCTGATGCCGGCGGCAGTCGTCATCCTGCTGGCGATCTGGTGGATCGTTTTCAAACTGACCCGCTATGTGTCCCTGGCCAGCATCGTCGCCGCCGCGGCGCTGCCCATGCTCACCCACCTCGGCGCGCGCTTTCATCACATCAACAACGACAAGAGCCTCCCCACGCTGTGGGAAGCGGGCACATGGAACCGACCGCTGTTCTATTTCAGCATCACCATCGCCTTGCTGGTGATTTTGAAACACCGGACCAACATCGTCAGGCTGATGTCGGGAACCGAAAACCGCTTCGAGAATCCGGCCAAGTCATGATACGATTGAAATAGTGATTCAAACATTTGTTTTATTTTCCCGTTAAATTCTGTTAATGAAAGAGATACTCGACCTTTTCCTGCATTTGCAGGATCACTTGAATGACTTCACCAGCCACTATGGAGGGCTGGTTTACGGGTTGCTTTTTCTGATCGTTTTCTGCGAAACCGGCTTGGTTTTCACGCCCTTTTTGCCGGGCGACTCCCTGCTGTTTGCGGTGGGTGCGATGGCCGCAAACGAGAAGTCGGGACTCAATGTTTGGGTGGCGGGGTTGGTGCTGCTGGCTGCCGCGACTCTGGGAGACACCACCAACTACTGGATCGGGCGGCGCTGCGGGTCTTGGCTGATCCGCCGTTTTCCGAGGATCGTGAAGCCCGCGTATCTGGAAAAAACCAATGGCTTTTTCGCAAGCTATGGCGCCAAGACATTGATCATGGCGCGCTTCGTTCCCATCGTCCGGACCTTCACGCCCTTCGTTGCCGGCAGCGGCGCGATGCCGTTTGGCCGCTTCATTTCGTTCAGCTTCACCGGCTCGCTGCTGTGGGTGGGCCTGATCCTGCCAGCGGGTTGGTTTCTGGGGAATGCGACGATCTCCCTCTTCGGCCACAAGTTTGTCGTGAAGGACCATTTTGAAGTGGTCGTGCTGGGCATCATCGTGCTTTCCACCCTGCCAATCGTGTTCGAGGTTCTGGGGGGGCGGAAAAAGAAAGTTATTAGTTAGAGGTTATTGGTTAATGGTATCAGAAAGAGCTCACCCTTTTAACTTATAACTTTTAACGAATAACCTCACTCCCCATGAAGCTGCTCCTTTTAACGGCCCTGTTGCTATCGATCGGTCTCGCCGCGGCGCAAGACGCCACGCTGGATTCATGGCTGGCGAAACAAGCGGGCATCACGTCGTTGGACGCGCGTTTCACCCAGGAGCGAAAACTGCCTGCGCTTAAAAACCCGACCAGCACCCGTGGCCGCGTTTGTTTCGTGAAGCCGGATCGCGTCCGTTGGCAACTCGGCGACCCTTTTGAAACCCTGGCAGTTTCAGATGGCACGACCCTGACTCTGCTCGATGCCTCAAACAAGACAGCGCGGCGAACCAGTGTGGATTCGCCCCAGGCCTCGCGTTTTTCGCTCCTGTCCGGCAAGGCCTTCGGCTCGAGGGAGACATTTTACCAAGCCTTCGAGATCGTTAACACGCGGATCACGGAGGGAATCCACCAATACACCCTCAAGGCGAAAGACCGGCGGGTCCGTGCGGAGATTCCATGGATCTTTATCGACATCGATCCCGCGAAAAACGAACTGCGCGTGCTTGAGATGGAGTTGCAAGACAAATCGCGGCTGCGCACCGTATTTGAAAATCCACGTTTCAACGGGAAGCTGGATGACTCATTGTTCCATCCTGATCTAACAGGATATGACGTGAAGTGAGGATTCAAGTCCCCGCGTCGCGATACAGCTCGCCCAATCGCGAGAGCGAGCCATCGGCCTTGAACAAGCTCAGCGGCGAACCTTTTCCGGGCTCCATGTAGGCATAACGTTCAACGTGCCGGTTGCGTTCAAGGTTGCGCAGCGCGTCTTTGAGGAACTTGTAGTTTTCCGGTTCATCGCCACTCCATCCGTTGAACTCGGTGACCCACACCGGTATTTTGTAACGTTTTCCCAGGTCATCGACAAAGGCGTCGAAAGCCCCCGCATCGCGGCTGCGATACCAATGCACGGCAACGAAATCCACGCGCAGCTTGCGGGTCTTGGCCTTGTCCATGAAGGAATGGAAATAGTCCATGCCCGGCCCATCCGACGAAGGCGCCGGACTGCCAAGGTCCAGATCTTTCTCAAGCGCCACCTTCTCCAGGCGGGGCCAGTTGTTCAACGCGTCATCCACCGTCAGGTTTCCCTGGCTGCCGCGTTCGGGTTCGTTGTAACCTAACAGATGCGTGATGTTCTTCATCTCGCGCACCTTGTTCAAGGCCCCCTCGCCCTGAAGATCGTTGCGACCTTTGATCATCGGCACAAATTCCAAGGGCGTGCTGGCTTGTCCGTGGGTGCCCCAAGTATAATACCAACTGCCCCCCAATTTCGCGATGGTCTCCTGGTCCAAGCCACAGCAGCCCTTCTTCTTCGACACGGCTTTGGCAGCGGCCGCATGAAGTGGCGCAAGTCCTCCCAAGGCGGCGAAGCACCCGGTTTGGACAAAGCTGCGGCGATTCACCAGCGGGTTTGGGTAAAATGAAATCTCAAGGAACCGGTGGCGGTGGATCCTGGGGTGAAACATCGTCGAAGGCCGCCAATTTCAGGGTTCCATCGTCGTCAACGTAGAACGCCATCACCGAACGGGTCTGTTTGGGCTTGGTCCAAATGCTCGATAAAATCTCCACCGGTTTGTCATCCACAATCGCCCAGGCTTTCACGCCAATTTGCCCCTGCGCATCCGCGGGAATATCGGTGATCAAGCCATTGTTACCAGGAGGATAGTCGAACTCCTTGCCTTGAAGCACGAGCTTCACGCGATTGGGGCTGAGATTGGTGATGTTAAACGAACCGGCCGGAAAGGCGCGCTTCGAGTCATCGATCACCATGACTTGCGACTTGGTTTTGCCACCCGCTTTTGCCGGAAGAAATAACAACAGCGCGGTCGTCGGTCTGCCGGGAATAACGACGTCCGCGATGGTTTCCCCTTCGCGGGTCATCGACGGGCGATCCGGCTTGGTGGTGAAGACCACCTTGTTGCCTTTGAGCGACACCGTCACCGATTCCCTGTTGAGATAACCCTTGATGTTCGCCTTCGTCGAAGCGGCGGTAGGTTCGGCTGCGGGGTCTTGGGCGAAGACCTCCGGAAACTCAATGGACGACTTGAAAGCGAGCATGCGCATCCGCACTTTTATCCCCTGGGCATGAAGCGGGCTGAGGAGGCTGGCCGACAAAACACCGAGCAAGACAATGGATTTCATGATGTAGAAGACTTAATGGGTTAGACTTCCTTTTCGTTCAACCACCGGAACGAACGGATTGTGAAGCGGCGGCCAAACTGGATGTTGGCGGCATTTTTGAGGTCGACCATTTTGGTTTCAGGCGCTTCCCGGGGATCGACGAAATCAGGATTTCTTTGAACCACCGCCTCGCACCATGCTTTGGCAAGGACGGTTTTTCCATCCTTGGTGAGGGCCTCGCCATAGGCTCTGATGGTAAAGGTATCTCCGCGAACAGTCGCGATGGGGGCAAGCGCCGCCATGATATCCGCTTGGGAAAACAACGGCGGAGATCCTCTGTGGCTGGGACCATCGAGAACCGACTGCGAGGAAGTCTCGATGCCCGTCTTCCGCGCGGCTGTGATGGCGGCGGCGGATACGGATTTTGAATGGGTCGTGATAAAGCCTGTGTTGATGGAGGAATTATCGATCGCAGTTTCGAGCAGTCCTTTCAATTCATGGAGCTTGCCTCCCGGCCGACGGTTCACGAACTCGCTCACCGCGAAAGCCGGCGCTTTATAAGCCGCGCCGCTTGCCTTGATTTCGGCAACAATCTTCGTAGCCAGTTCCTTGATCTCCGCATCGGAAAGCGCGCGGAACCCACCCCATCCCTTGGCTTGATTGGCCACGATGGCAGAATTCAACGGGATGGCGGTTCGTACGAACGGCGTGCTGGAAGCAGACGCAAAAGGAGTTCTGGTGAACTTGTAGACACCTGCAGCGGCCGGTGGAGTGAGCACGAAGCCGTTGATCTGGCGATCACGCAGGGAGGCCAGTACCGCCTGCCATGCCTCAATGGAAGTCGAGTTCAGGTTGAAGGCTCCTTTGACTCCCGCATATTTCGCGATTTTGCGGGACCTGTCCAAAGGAGTCATGTCGGTGATCTTCTGGACAACAGTGGCCGCGCTCGCATCGCTGGGAAGAGCCGTCAGCCGCGGGTTGAGTGGAGGCGTGGTGCCTGCGACAAAGACTCCGTTCAAAACGTCCTTCAGATCCCGTGCCGGCACGAGCTTGTTGAAAATCGAACGGGTCGGATCCGAAGTGGGAATCTTGCTGTAATCGATAAGGCTTGAGAAATAATAGGAATCCCAGAGCGCTTCATTCAACAGATAGCTGTGGTCATAGGCACCCTTTCCCAGGCTCTTTGAGATGGCGCCAGCGGGTAGAAGCGGATGAGCCCGCGAACTTCCGAAGGGATGCACCACCCGCGGCAACTCCGAACTGGATGCCAGATTCGAGAAAACAAAATCACCCAGCGATGCCGCGGGAGCCACCGGCACATGATACATCGGAACGAAGGGTTCGCCATTGTCAACCGGCAGGTCGCCCGCACCGAAGTAACCGTTGTTGCTATTCGGATCGATGCTGATGTCGGTCTTGAAGCTGGTCATCTTGCGCAAGCGCAGATCATAGCTTTGCAAGGCAAGGCCCACGCTAGCGGTCTTTTGCTCGCCACCCTCAACGACGATGTTGTTATAGAGCCAGGGCATGCCGTCGTTGAGCGCGCCTTTGGTGGTGCGGGCGGTCATCTCCAGCATGGCAAACGGCTTTTTGTGCTCTTCGGTCTTTTCGTCGGGAGTCTGAAGCATGTCCCCAACCAGTTGCTGCATACTGATAATCGGGTTTGCCGGATCCGCGCTCAACTCGGCTGAGAGATCGCTGGAGCCGAAATTGAACTTGTAGCTGCGGAGCGTGTCCACGCTGACGGTGCTATTGGTTTTATCAACAGCATCCGGCGGGTCAGTGGTGCCCTCGGTCAAACCAGCGAGGATATCGATTTGGAAATTCCGTTCGGACTCTCCCGAGGTCACGATGGGCTTGGCTTCAACCTTGACGTCATCTTCGTAACGCATGGTCACGAAGCCATCCTCCGTGCCCGATTCATAGGCATACTTGGAGGGTGGGTTGCGATTTTTGGGCATGCTTGCGTATTTCGTGGTGGCAAGGTGGTCCGTTTGCAAACCGGCATAAGAACGCCAGCCGGGAACCGCCTCGACCCCCATAAGGTTAGGGCTGGACGGATTGCGCTTGTCGATGTTGCCGAAGTTCGATTTGGCCTGCCAGTCGAAGAATGTTTTCGGAGAGTAACCGTCGCCGCCCACTTCTGTGGCCCAACTCCAGGCGTTCTCCACCCGCGACGAGAACACTTTAACTTCACCTGGGCGAAGTGTCAGAGTACCGGCTTGCCCTTCGCTCGTCCCGTCAGCGCACACCAGCGTGAAGAATTTGCGGGCTTTGGTGTTCATTTGGTTGTCAATCTGGAACCTCGCCAGACCGAGGAATTCCCCGCCATCTCGGAAAGTAGCGGTGGCCCCCCCCTTTTCGATTTTAGTAAACTTGAAACCTACCGGCGGGTCCCAAATGCGCACCCGCAGACGGTTCAGCTTCAACGTCACGTCATAAGGGTTATAAAGCGTAATGACCGGATCATAAGCCAAATGGATGGCTCCGTATTTTTGGTAATGATTCGGATCGTTAGGAATCGCCGGCCGCGGCGTGCCATACTTGATCAGAAAGTCCTTCCGCCCGGAGATACTGGGCCAGTGGGCAACCATCGAAAAAATGAGCTGGAATTTCGAGATGACCGGAAGCAAGCGTTCGGTCGCGGGCGCCGGGTCCAGCCCCGAGGCGTTGATGGTGAGGTCAGTCACCTTCGAGGAAGCGGTCGGATAGGAAGGTTCCGAGATCGGCGCATCCGCCGCTGCGGTCATTGGAATGTATTTCCTATAATGATCGCGAAGGAAGGCCCACTTGACTCCCGAGCTCTCAAAGCCCGGCGGATAAACATAGTCTGTTGGAAAGGAATTGGGTGGCAGTGCTGAGGGTTCGAACAGCGAAGTCAGGTCCGTCTTCAAACCACCGTAAGCGGTATCGGTCATCAACCCAAGGCTGCTTGGGGTGAAATCATGGAAGCGCCGGGTGATGTCGGCATTGCGCGTTCCGAAGGGAATGCTTGCCGATTCCATGGTGATCAAGTTGATCGGTTTCGCCAAACCCGTTGCCAGGTTGCTGTTCAAACTGTCCGCCCGGAGACGATAAGGGGCTGTGCGGTTGGCGATCTCCGTGCCGTTCGAAGGCGTTGTCGTGGGATCACCGATATTGATCGAAGCCTTCTGGCTGTCGTCGAAAACCGCATAGCCGAATTTTCCGGGGTTTGTGGTGGAGGTCACGCTCACCTTCTCCGCAATGACCGAGCTGTCCACGCCTTGCTCGTCTTTCAAAACCGGCGATGCGCTGCCAACCAAATAAACCTGATCCGCAGCGGCGATCGACGCGGTTGACGCATAATTGATATCCATCGACGAAGTGGCCAACTTGGTGGACACCAGCCAACGGCTGAAGTTCTTATCCTTGTTGGAAAATGGCGGAGCCCCGGTGGTTGCCGGCTTCCAGTGCCACGAATCCTTGTTCGCGTCGGTATATTTCCAGACACCGGTCACACGTGGCAATTTGGGCGAAGCATATACCGCGCTGGCCGTTGCGGTGGCGGCCCGGTCGATGCCCATCGTGACTTGCAAGTCCCCCAACGCCAGCATCATCGCCATGCGGGCGTTGCTGCGCGCGATGGCACCGGCAGATCCCTGCCCGGAAGCCCTGATCGTAATGCTGGACAGGCTCAAAAGTCCGACAGCGACGACGGTAAGGAGGATCATCAGACTCAGCGTGACAATGAGTGCGAAGCCGGATTCCGCGTGTCTTTTATGGGTTTTTTTCATGGCGATAAGATGGGTTCTCAGGTGCCTGAGAAAATTTAGCGAATTACAATGTAATTACAAATTAATTTTCGCCGATTTTCGCAAGCTGGACACCGTGGCAGACCCACACGGAAGGTGGGATTGGTACCCGCAGTGAACCGTTACTTTAACGCGCCGCCCGCAACCTGCTAGGATTTTTACGTCGGAGGCTGGTAGGATTGCGACTTAGAAGCCTGTCTGAAAAATGGCAGGGACCGTTCTCCATAACGGTCCGGCGAATGCGATGTGGATGAATCGGCGCATGAAACGCTTGGAAATCCGTTCATGTTCGTCCATCCGCCACACATTCTCGCGGACCGCCCGGAGGATCGGTCCCTGCCTTTGCGGGTTTTTCAGACAGGCTCTTAGCGGCACGCCAGGACATCCCCCGCATGGGGAATAGACGAAACGGCGGACTCTCGGGAAAGTGCCTTTGCGTTCACCCGCTTGAATCCCGGCTGCATTCATTTTTCCTTCGATGCAATTTCCCGGGTTAATGGGTTTTTCCCGGAAATCGTGGGCTGTCGGACGAAGGGTCGGCAGCCCTAGCCCCGGATCGATGCGCATATTGATTCCGGGAAAACCTGTCGCATTGATAACCGTCCACTGATCATGCTCACTCCCTAGCCGATGAACACCCCTTCCTCCCTCTGGCCTGCCGCGTTACCTAAATGGCGCACGCTTGCAATGGTAGCGCTGGCCGGATTTACGATCTGTGGTGGCAGCAAAGCCGCAGACGCCCTGCCTGCAAAAGATGACGTGTTGAAGGCGATGGTTCTGGCGAACAACCATTTCATGGCGAAATGGCCAACGCCGGGCTGCAGCGATTGTCTACCCGGAAAGCGCCCGAGCAACATCTGGACCCGCGCGGTTTATTTTGAAGGAGCATTGGCCCTTTACCGCATCAACAAAGATCCGGCGATCCGCGACTATGCGGAGGGATGGGGCAGCTTCCACGAATGGGGATTTCGCAAGGGAGACGTGACTCAGAACCCGGACGACCAATGTGCCGGGCAAGCTTACATCGAGCTCTATCAATTGGATGACACCCATAAGGAAAAGCTGGAGCATATCCGCGCGAATCTGGAAAATTGGACGAATCAACCCAAGTTGGATTACTATACCTGGATCGACACCTTGCAGATGTCGATGCCGTGCTTTGCGAAGCTGGGAGTGCTGGACAACAACAAGGCCTACTTCGACAAAATGTATGCCTTATACGATTACTCCAAAACCACGCTGGGCCTCTACAACAGCGAAGATCACCTGTGGTGGCGCGACGCAAAATTCAAGCCACCCTTCACCACGCCCGGCGGAAAGAACTGTTACTGGTCTCGTGGCAATGGCTGGGTGATCGCGGCGCTTGTTAGAACTCTCGATGTGCTTCCCCCTGATGATCCGCATTACGCCGAGTATTTGAAAATATTCAAAGACATGTCCGCAGCCTTGCTGGCTTTGCAGCGCGATGACGGTTTTTGGAATGTCAGCCTAGCCGATCCCAATGACTTCGGCGGCCCGGAAACAACCGGCACATCACTTTTCATTTTTGGAATGGCCTGGGGCATCAACAAGGGACACCTGCCAGCCG
>JANMJQ010000064.1:0-15071 GCA_031371445.1 Akkermansiaceae bacterium | reverse complement strand
GCTGACAAGCATCATCCCGAAGCTCAGCGAAAACAATTGATAGACCGAGCTCTTCTCGTGGCCCAGGCCAAGACAAGCGGCGAGAGTGACTACCACCATCAGCGCGATCCCCGCGGGCCGCGTCCGGCATGAAATGAAATGCACGATCCCCGCGCCGCGAAAATAGAGGAAGTGCAGCAAGGGATCGTAGCGCCGCGGGGTGACAGACGCATCCTCGCTGGAGGTCGCTGGCAGAGCGGTGTTCATTGGCTTGCAGCTTAGGCGGGGACGGGCGTGCGTTCGACTAGATCCGCCACGATTTGCTTCGCGCTGGCTCCTGAATATTTCGCTTCCGGTGCCAGCACCAAGCGATGCGCGATTACATCCGCTGCCACTGATTGGATCAACTCGGGAGACACGAAATCCTGGCCCTGGAAAACCGCAAGCGCCTGCGAAACCTTCATCAAAGCCAGCGAGGCCCGCGGACTGGCGGCGAGTTGGATCATTGGATGCCCCCGCGTCGCGGCTGTAAGGGCGACCACGTAATGACGAAGTTCGTCGCTGAATCGAACCTGGCGGGCTGCAGCCATCAGCTCGAGAATTTCTTCGCGGCTGGCAACGGGTTGCAAGGTATCAACGGGATGTCCTTCCTTTTGGTCGGCAAGAATCGCCACCTCTTCCGCAGCGCTCACATAACCGAGCGAGCACTGCATGGAAAAACGGTCCATCTGCGCTTCAGGCAGAGGATAGGTGCCGCGGAACTCGACGGGGTTTTGCGTGGCGATGACGAAAAACAACGCGTTGAGATCATGGCGTTGGCCCTCGATGGTTGCCTGCTTCTCACCCATTGCCTCCAGCAGCGCGCTCTGTGTCCTCGGTGAAGCGCGGTTGATTTCATCGGCCAGCAGGATGTCGGTGAAGACCGGACCCGGATGAAAGCGGAATTCGGCCGAGCGCGGATCGAATACCGAAATGCCGAGAATGTCGGAGGGCAGCAGGTCGGGGGTGAATTGCACACGCTTGAAAACCGCACCGCTAACGGCCTTCGCAATCGCCTTCGCCAGCGTTGTCTTGCCCGTGCCCGGAAAATCCTCAAGCAGCACATGCCCACCCGAAACCATGCAGGCCAACACCCGTCTAACAGTTTCCGGTTGGCCGCGGACAACCGAACAAACGGCGGCTTCAAGTCGGGCGGCAGTGGGGGTGAGGCTCATTTGGTTCAAATCAACAGACGCACACCATGAAAAACCCGCTGCGGAAAGAATCCAACAATTTCCGAGCGATTGTTTTGGAATACGACCTCGCAGAGGCTTGAGGAGTGTCGAACTTCGGTCGACACGGCGGGCGGAACGCTGGCTTGCGGTGTGCTCTCTCCACGGAATTGCCCTCGCCATTATCGCTAATTTCCCGTAAGGACGGGGAGAACAAATTTTAACGCTTAGAAGAATACAGATCATGCCAATCCCTGATTTCCAGTCTCTGATGCGTCCATTACTTGAAGCGCATGGAGGTTCAGGACTCACAGACACCGGAGGAGCTACTTGAGAACGCTGATTTGCAGGTTCGAAGACAGATTGAAAGCGAACTCCTGACGCAGATCATGAGCAGTCCACCTGAGTTCCTTGAGCGAGTGGTAGTCGATCTCGTTGTTCGGATGGGATATGGAGGGAGTCGCAAAGATGCGGGCGAAGCGCTTGGCCGAACAGGTGATGAGGGAATCGACGGGATCATCAAAGAAGATCCGCTTGGGCTGGATATCATTTATTTGCAGGCGAAGCGCTGGGAGGGAACCGTTGGACGTCCCGAGATTCAAAAGTTTGCAGGAGCGCTGCAGGGTCAGAGAGCGCGGAAGGGAATTTTCATCACAACTTCCACGTTCAGTGCAGATGCCCTAGATTATACCTCACGAATAGAGACTAAAATAGTTCTCATCGATGGCCTTCGTCTTTCCAAGCTGATGTTTGATCACGGCCTTGGTGTAGCAACAGTATCGAACTACGAAGTAAAGAGAATCGACTCCGACTACTTCACTGACACCTAACACGCTGCTTTTTGCCAAAAGAAATTGCGCGAATGCAAAGCTTCAAGGAGCGGCGATCTCCAGTTCGCAGCAGCCCATGAGGTGACGATGATCAGAGGAAAACCGCAATTCATTGGCGATCCATGGACCACGGCGACCGGGAGATCGCCGCTCCTTGTTCTCGCACTGCGTCGCAGCGCATTGCAGATAACGGAACCAACTTTTGGCAAGCGGTCTATGTCCCAACGGGACAAATCATCACAGCCTGGCGACAAGCGTTAGCGCAGTCCCGGGTTCGATTCGCAAAGCGAATCACGCGCAAGCTGGCGACGTTGTCAGCCAAACAGGTCTATCGCAGCGCTCCCCAAACGCGCTTCTGTATGGTTGGGGGTTTCGGCAACACCGCAAGTTCGCGCAATTTCAATTTACGATCTTAACCCGGGGTGGCGTTCGTTCCTCACTTACCCCGGGCTATGATCAATTGTCCCGCTGGGACATAGAGATCGGTTATGCCATGGATTAAACCGATCTAAAGCCCTTCTGCCAGTTCCTTCACCAGCCTCGGCCCCTGATAAATAAACGCCGTATACACCTGCACCAGCGACGCGCCGGCCTTGAGCTTTTCTTGCGCATCTTCAAGCGAAGAAATCCCACCCACGCCAATGATCGGTATTCGTCCGCCTAGTTCAGCGGCGAAAGCTCTCAGCGTATCGGTGCTCTTTTGGAACACCGGCTTGCCCGACAGTCCACCGGCTTCGTTAGCAGATGGATGTCCCGCCACGAGATCGCGGTCCAACGTGGTGTTAGTGGCGATGATGCCATCGAGTCCACCATCAAGAAAAACGCGGGACAGATCACGGATGTGTTGCTCTTCAAGATCCGGTGCGACCTTGAACAACAGCGGAACCTGCTTGCCATGTTCCGCGGCGAGACGCGCTTGTTCTGCCTTGAGAGTTTCTAACAGCCGCGCGCAGGCTTCGGCACCCTGGAGTTCGCGCAGGCCGGGCGTGTTCGGCGATGACAGATTCACCGCGATGTAATCGGCAACGGGATAGGCCTTGCGGAGGCATTCAAGATAATCGTCAGCCGCGCGCTCGTTGGGGGTGTCCTTGTTTTTGCCGATGTTAAAACCAACGATGCCCTTGAACGATTTGCTTGTCCTGACATGGGCGACCCCGGCATCGATCCCCGGATTGTTGAAGCCCATGCGGTTGATGATGGCCTCGTGATTTTTAAGGCGGAACAGCCGCGGTTTCGGATTTCCGGCCTGGGGACGGGGCGTGATGGTACCGATTTCCATATGGCCGAAGCCCAGCCGCCCAAGCGCGTCGATCGTATTGCCCTCCTTGTCGAGCCCGGCGGCGAGGCCGATCCGGTTGGGGAATTCGAGCCCGCAGACGGTGACCGGGGTGCCGGGGATTGGCGGATTTCCTAGCAAATGTAAGGATTCCGCGGCCCGCAGGGCGGCCAAACTGAGGTGGTGGGCCCTCTCCGCATCGAGTTGGAAAAGCCCGGCGCGGGCAAGGGGATACAGCGCGTCAAACATTGGCACGAGCATGGGTGGCGAACGGACAAGTGTCGAACGCTGGATGTGTCAGTTTGGCACCGCCGCCGTGCGAAAAATGCTCGATTCGTGCATTTTGACGCATATGGGAATTGGAACTTTGCTCATTCTCAATGAATTGCAAATGGTTTTTGGGGGCACGGCGATTGCTAAACTTACAGGTGATGATTCGAACGACGGAGTACGGATATAGTATTGACAAAGTATTCACATTGAATCTATTTTTAGAAAAAAGCGAATAATCCGTAATCAGCGACGTTTTATCTCATAACAACCCCATACGACCATGGCCTACGAATCGGACAGCAGCTTGAAACTCTATCTGCGGGAGATTTCCAAAACCCCTCTGCTCACCGCCGAGGAGGAAGTCGCGCTCGCTGAGCGTATCAAAAAAGGCGATCCAGAGGCCCGCTCGCACATGATCCGTGCGAACCTGCGTTTGGTGGTGAAAATTGCCCAGGACTATTCCAATTATGGGATGCCGGTCACCGACTTGATCTCGGAAGGAAACATCGGGCTGATGAAGGCCGTGGAGCGCTTCGATCCTGAAAAGGGCGGCAAGCTCTCGACCTATGCAGCGTGGTGGATCAAGCAATCGATCAAGCGCGCTTTGGCGAACCAGTCGAAGACCATCCGCCTTCCCGTCCACATGGTGGACAAGATCGCGAAGATGCGCCGGATCGCAACCATTCTAACAGAAGCCCTCGGCCGCGAACCGACCGACGAAGAGTTGGCGGACGAAGTGGGCTTGCCCCATCGCAAGCTCGCACTGCTTCGCCAGGCTTCATATCGACCGACCTCGCTGGATGCGCCCATCAATGAAGGCGAAGCCACTGAGTTCGGTGAAGTGATCAGCGACGATCGCGCGGTGAATCCCCTGGACATGCTTTCCGACAAGAATCTCCACGGCGAGCTCGATGGTTTGCTTTCGGTCCTCGACGACCGCGAGCGCCGGATCATCGATGAACGCTTCGGATTGAACGGCCGGAAAGCGCTGACCTTGGAAGAAGTTGGCCGCGAGTTCGGGGTCACCCGCGAACGCATCCGCCAGCTTCAGAATTCCGCTCTGGGTAAAATGCGGCGCGCCCTTCGCAAGAAGGAAAAGCCCATGCCCAAGCCGCTGACCGGCAACTTCGCCGAAGCTTGATTTCCTGTGTTTTGTTCTGGTGTGTCCAACCGCGGCTGGTGATCCCATCTGCGGTTGTTTTTTGGAAGGAGCGCTGACTTTAGTCGGCGAGTCCCGCGCTTCGTGGCTCGTTGGATCGCCAAAATGCTGGAATCACTCGCCGGCTGAAGCCAGCGCTCCGCAGCATCAATTCCGCGCCCTATTCCCCAATCAAATCCCCGATCCTCAACTCCCCGATTTGATGGATTTGATCCAATGCCTCCCGGATCTCCGCCCCCCGTGAATTTTCCAAGCGCTTTCGAAATGCCTTCAACACGTCATCCTTGGTCGTTCGCCGTGCGCAGATGATGAAGGGAAATCCGAATTTTTCGCGGTAGCGGGTGTTGGCCTCGGTGAATTGATCATACTCCACATCGCTGAGCCGATCCAAACCAAGGCCGGCTTGTTCCTTGGTCGATGATTCGGTGAGCTTCCCCGCGCGGGCCAGTTTGCCGGCGAGGTCGGGGTGGGCGACGATGAGATCCATTTTCATGGCCTCCGTGGCATCTTCCACCGCCTCGCGCATGGCTTGTTGCAGTGCCTTCACGCTGGCAAAGGGCCGTTGCTGCAAAACTTTCTCGGCGACCCATTCGGAATGCTCGTAAATCCCGCCGAGTGCCGCTACGAATTCGACGTCGGAAGCGTTGTTCAATTGTGCGAGCGTGATCACTTCAAACGAGTGAGCGCGATTTCTCCCAAAGTTTCAAGGCCGGCAAAATTCGAACATGGACGAGTGGAAACAAATCGCCGCGCTGCATGACGATGGCATCGACCTGGTGGTGGTGACGATTGTCGCCGCGCGGGGCAGTGTTCCGGGCCAGACTGGCGCCAAAGCCGTTGTCACCGCGGCAGGCATGGTTTGCGGGAATCTCGGTGGAGGGAAGGTCGAGGCGAAGGCGGTTGAAGCGGCGCTCGCGGTTCTAACAGGAAGCGGCGACTGTTCGATGGTCACCTGGAATCTCCAGCGCGATGTCGGAATGACCTGTGGCGGGGAGATGTCGTTTCTCTTTGAAAAGGTGACCGCGACCGAGTGTTGGCACATCGCAGTGTTTGGAGCGGGTCATGTCGCCCAGGCCTTGGTGCCGGTGCTGGCAACACTGCCATGCCGGATCGATGTCTTCGATACACGCGGCGACTGGCTGGCGAAACTCCCGGTGCGTGGAAATGTGAATGTCCACCGCGTGGAGAATTTTGAAGAGGGCATTCAATTTCTGAATCCCGCATCTTACGTCCTGTGCATTTCCCAAGGCCACTCCACGGATCGCCCGGTGCTGCGCGATGCCTTGCGGCGATTTCCAGAACTTCCGTTCGTCGGCGTCATCGGCAGCGCTTCGAAGCGTGCGGTGCTGATGCGCGAACTGGCGGGGGATGATCTAACAGAAAATCTGTTGGAGAAAATCCTCTGCCCGGTCGGCTTGCCTCTCGGCGGGAACGACCCCGCCGAGATCGCGATCAGTATCGCGGCGCAGCTTCTGCAACGCCGCGATCAAACTGTAGCGGCGCGTCTACCCGTCCTTCGTAGCTCATCGGGCGAAGTAGGATGACCGCCGCTGGTTGTTAGTTTTGTTAGACGCGAGCGCTGTCGATTCTCCCGCTGCCGGAACATTTCCTTGGCGGGAGGATCAGACGGTCACAGACCGCCTCTACATTGGAGGTTAGCGCAGGAACGCCTCGTGCAGGCCGCCGTCAACCGTGATGACCTGGCCGGTCGTCTTGCTGAGCCGGTCCGTGACCAGAACGAAATAGGCCTCGGCTTGGTCGGCGGGAGTGATCGGACTCTTCGTCAGCGTGCGGTCGGCGTAGAATTGCGCGAGCTTGTTGACGAGCGAATCGGTCTCTTCGTCATCCTTGTAGGGAATGGCATACTTCGCCAACGAACCGATGACGCGATCCCGCGGGAACATGGCGGATCCCTTGACCACCGTCGCAGGAGCAACACCATTGACCCGAACTAGAGGGGCAAGCTCGATCGCCAATTCGCGGACCAGGTGATTCGCAGCGGCCTTCGACGTATCGTAAGCCAGCGAACCCTTTTTCGCGACAGCGGCGTTGGCGGAAGTTGTTAGAACGAGATTTCCGCGCAGGCCTTGTTCTTTCCAGTTCTTCGCGGCTTCGTCGGCAACGAAATAGCTGCCGGTGACGTTGATGTTGAACGTGAGGGCCCACTTGTCGTCAGGGATGTGACCGGTCGTGTCGCTAGGAACGAAAATTCCCGCGGTTACGCAAATGTGGTCGAAGCCGCCGTATGCCAGTGACACTTGATCCAGCATGGCCCGGATGCTCGCGCGGTCCGTGATGTTGGCAGCTAGGCCGATCGCCGGTCCGCAGCCTGAAATGCCCGAACCCGCGACACCGATGCCGAGGCCGTATTTGTCGGTGATTTCCTTGGCCGTTGCTTCCGCGGCTTCCTTGTTGAGATCGACGCAAACGATGGTCCCTCCGTCCTTCACCAGGCGATGGGCTGTTTCCTTGCCGATGCCCGAGCCCGCGCCGATGACGATGACCACCTGCCTTGCCAGCTCCTTTTCGGCGGGCATGCGTTGCAGCTTCGCTTCCTCAAGCAGCCAATACTCGATGTCGAATGCTTCCTGTTGTGGCAGCGAAATGTATTCGTCGATGGCTTCGGCGCCACGCATGACTTCGACCGCGCAGTTATAGAATTCCGCGGTGACGCGGCTTTCGGATTTGTCCTTGCCCCATGCGATCATACCGAGGCCGGGGATAAGCACGACCGTTGGATTCGGGTCGCGCATTGCCGGCGAGTTCGCATGTTTGCATTTGTTATAATACTTCGCGTAGTCCTTGCGGTAATCTTCCAAACCAGCGGCCAGCTTTTTCTTCAATGCGGCCTGGTCCTCCTTCTGCGGATTCCAATCGACGTAGAGCGGCTTGATCTTGGTGCGCAGGAAATGGTCGGGGCAGCTTGTTCCGAGTTCGGCCAAGCGTTCGGCGTCTTTCGAGTTCACAAAGCGGAGGATCTTCTCATCGTCCTGCACCGTGCCGATGAAGCGTTTCTGCTGTGAGACCTGTCCGCGCAACCATGGCAGGATCGCGGCCAATGTGGCATGACGCTGCGCTTCCGGAAGTGTTTCATATTTGGCGCCACCAAATGCCTTCGCGTCGCCGCCCTTTGCCTGGTATTTCGCTTCGATATACTCAGCTGCCGTCTCGATGAACTCCAGGGTCTTGGTGTAACAAACCTTCTCGTCGTCGTCCCATGAGATGAAGCCATGCTGGCCCATCATGATCGCCTTCACGTCCGGCGATTTTTTGGAAATCTCTTCCATCGCCAAACCAAGTTCAAAGCCCGGGCGCATCCATGGCACATAAGCCATTTCACCACCGAAGATTTCCTGGGTGAGTTTTTCGCAATGCTTCGATGCGGCGATCGCGATCACCGCGTTGGGGTGCATGTGGTCGACATGCTTGCCGGGAAGAAAGCTGTGCAAGGGCGTATCGATCGACGAGGCCCGGGGGTTGAGGTTGAAAGTCGTGTGGAAATACATGGCAACCATTTCATCCTCGGCCGCCGACTTGAGACCTTTGTCGGCGCGGGCGGCATAAACGCCTTGCAGGTCCTTAAGCTTGTCCTGATAGAGTGAAGAGAAATTCTCGCTCTTCGACGTGCGCAGGTCGCCGCCGCTGCCTTTGACCCAGAGGACTTCAGTTCCCTCGCTCGAGAGGGGATCCTTCTCCACAAGCTTCGACGAGGTGTTGCCGCCGCCGGTGTTGGTCACGCGCTGGTCGGAACCCAGCAGATTTGAGCGATAGACGAGGCGATTGACGGCATCGAGCTTGGCGGCGGCTGAATCGTCCCAGCCGTAATTAACGTGTTTGAAGGTAGGCATTTGGATTTGGATTGACGGCGGGACGATTGCGGGACAAAAACCACTTAAGCAAGCAATTTCCCACATTATCTCACATTTTATGCTAGCCGCCGAACGCCACCATCTGATTCTCGACCGGGCCCGCGAAGCGGGAGTCGTCCGGACCGTTGATTTGGCGCGGGATTTCAACGTCGCCGAGGAAACGATCCGCCGTGATCTGGACCTCCTGGCCCGCCGCGGGAAGTTGCACCGCACCCACGGCGGGGCAACAAATCCGGCATCCCGGCTGGGGGAGTTGTCCCATCTTGAGCGCCAATCCCAGGAAAAGTCCGAGAAAACGGCGATCGCCCGCGAGGCCGCGAAACTGGTCCGCGAGGGCGAGACCGTGCTTCTCGACGCCAGCTCCACCGTTTTGGAACTCGCGGCCTGCCTGCCCGCAAATCTGCGGGTCGTCACTTACTCGCTTGCCGTCGTCGAACGCCTTGCCAACCGCTCCGACCTCGAAGTCCTGCAACTCGGCGGAACCTACGAAGTCCGCGGGCGCCGGTTCGGCGGGCTTCTAACAGAAAATGCGGTGCGCTCGCTGCGCATCGACCGCTTCTTCTTTTCCGGACGCGGCCTGGATCCGAAACTCGGAGTCAGCGAACCAAATCAGGAGCAAGCGCGGCTCAAGAGCTTGATGCTTCATCACGCCGCCTGGTCATGCGCCCTCATCGACCACACCAAGTTCGATCTCCGCAGCGACTATTTTTTTGCGAAGCCCGGCGAGTTCCATGCGCTTGTGACCGATCCCGCATCACGTCGCATGGCCCGCACGACGTTCAAGTCGATGCCGTATCAAATTCATTTCAGCGCCTGACCCATGCGGCTGCCGATGCGGGCGTAGAGTTCGATCTGGCGCGCCGAGTTTTCTAACAGATCCGCTTCGAGCTGGATTTTGCCTGGTTCGAAGATCGTCATCGTCGATGATCCGCCGAACGCGAAATAGCCCTTTTCCGCGCCTTTGTGGACCAGTTTGCCGGGTGTGAATGTCTGTTTGATGGTGCCAACGCAGGTTGCGCCGATTTCCAACAGCAACACCGTGCCGAAGCGCTCGGTCTTCAGTTCGGTGATCGTCCGCTTGTTCGTCCAAAGATAAGAAAGCTTCCGCCGCAAGGCGATGGGAGACACCGAGAACAAATGTCCGTCGATGGTCCGCGTTGTTCCCGGTATGCCTTCCGCGGGGAAATGAAAACGGTGGTAATCGACCGGACAGAGTCGCGACAGCACCAGCGAGCCCTCGTGATATTTTGCGGCCAAATCCTTATCCCCGAGCAAGGCGGGCAGATCGAATTTTTGCCCTTTCACGAAAACCCCTTCGATATCCGATGCCCGCTGGAATCCAAGATGCCTTCCATCGGCCGGAAACACGACGCTCGCTTCACCTGGATCGATCGGTCGCGCCGCGGGTTTCAATTTGCGGAAAAAGAAATCGTTGAAGCTCCCGTAGGAGTTCGCGTCATCCGAAAAATCGGCGGGGTCGAGGCCATATTTTTTGATGAATGGAGCGACCCGCCCGGAAGATTTCCGTTGGTTCATACGCCAGCCATACCATGCCGAAAAGAACGGACGTTTCACGAAGGCGTTGAGCGAAATCGCGCCCAGGGGATTGCCGTATGTCCAGCGCAGGAAGCTTTCGCCATAGACTTCCTCAGTCTCCATCGCATTGCTGTGGCGGTTGAAATAGCGGATTGGTTCCACGCCGCAATCTATGCCGGGCCCGTGGCCAGCGGCAAGGCTTCCCGTTTCCACTTGCGCGGGGCATGGGACAGGGTTATCGCCCCGCCGATGAATGGCCGTGCGCTGCTGACGATTTTCGGAGCGATGCTGATTTGCGGCTGCGAGGAAAAGAAGAAGGAGGTCAGCATCACCGAGACCCGGTCGCCGACGAGCCGGGATGGACCGGTCAAGTTGTTTGCGACCGAAGACGAGCGCTTCCGCGACATCAAGCCAAGTCCGGTCACCGCGCCGACACCTTCGGGCTGGATCGTGCAGCCTGCATCGGAGTTCCGGCTGCTGAACTATCGCTACGGCAAAAGCGGCAGCGGTGAAGTTTGGGTGTCATTGGCCAATGGTTCGGTGCTCGACAACGTCAACCGCTGGCTGGGTCAATTTAAGAAGCCAGCTCTCGACCAAGCGG
Organism: Akkermansiaceae bacterium; assembly: GCA_031371445.1. Classification (GTDB taxonomy): domain Bacteria; phylum Verrucomicrobiota; class Verrucomicrobiia; order Verrucomicrobiales; family Akkermansiaceae; genus Luteolibacter. The sequence goes on along the minus strand of JANMJQ010000064.1, from coordinate 4,337 downwards.
GGCTCGCGGCGCTTCCCGCTGTCATTGTGGCCGGAGCACAGGGCGTGTGGGTGAGCGCGGACGGTGACTATGCCGGTGGCATGGGCGCCGAACCCAAGACCGGCTATGCCCTAGCCGGCGCGATGGCATCGATCGGAGGCCGCATCCTCACTGTGAAAATGGTCGGCCCGAAAGCGGAGGTCGATGCCGCGAAGCCGGAGCTCGAAAGCTTTGCCAAGAGCCTGCGAATCGTTGAATAAGCCTGCCGCCCAAAAACGTATTGGGCAGCCCTGACAAATCCCCGATGGAAATTTCCCCCGCACCGAAATCCCAATCTTCCCGCAGTTTGCCGCGGAAGATCTTCGATGTGCTGTCTGGATTCGGATTGGCAACCGTCACCTTGTTGCTGTTGGGAGTGCTGACATGGCTCGCGACGCTGGAGCAAATCGACAACGGCCTCTATCCGACGCTCAACAAATATTTCCACTGGAAATCGTTATACCTGGTGCCCGAAATCAACGGCAAAACCATTTGGTTGCCGTTGCCCGGCGGCTACTGGGTATGCGTGGTGTTGTTGATGAACCTCATTCTCGGCGGCATTATCCGGATCCGCAAAGGCTGGCGGCATGCGGGAAATATCATTGCGCACTTCGGCATCATTTTCATGCTGCTGGGTGCGGGCGTGTCGCATCATTTTTCGGAGCGCGGTAACATGGCCATCTTCGAAGGGGGAAGCAACGATGCGGCCGAAGATTATCTCGAACATGTGGTTGAGATCGCGGAAATCAAGGACGGTAAACCCGCAAGTATCCGTGTCATCCGGGGCAATTACATCGACGATCTTGGCAACACGGAGAGAACCTTCAAACTGCCTGAGCTGCCCTTCGATCTCGAACTCGGCGGCTATCTCGAGAACGCGATGGCAGTCGCCAACTCCGACCGCGCCCCGTCAAACCACGAGCTCATCGCCAGAAACTATTATCTAACAGCAAAGCAAAAAACGGTGCCTCCGGAACCCGCGGAGCAATACACAGCGGGTTGCTATGCGCGGATCGTGAAGCGTGCCGGTGAAAAATCGGAGCCTTTCATCCTGTTGGGTGGCGCTTACCAGCCCTTTACCTGGCGCGAGGGCGACCGCGTGTTCACGATCGACATGCACAAGCGTGTCTGGCCGATGCCGTTCACGGTCAAGCTCGACAAGTTTATCGCAGACTTCCATCCGGGCACCTCGGTGGCGGCGCGCTTTTCAAGCGAAATCACCCGCCAGGAACGCGGTGGCAGCTCGCCGGTTAAAATCAGCATGAACAACCCGATGCGCTATGAAGGACTGACGTTTTTCCAAGCCAGTTACGGCAGCTCGGGAGAACCGCCCCACCAGAAGATGTATTCGGTATTTGAAATTGTGAAAAATCCAGCCGATCAGTGGCCGAAGTGGAGCTTGTGCATCGTTGCCTTTGGCATGTTCGTTACGTTCATGATCAAGCTGACATCGTTCCTCGCAGCCGGCTCCCGCAAATCCCGTCATGCCAAATAGCGCTTCCAAAACCGGTCGTTGGATCGTCGCCGCGCTTGCGGTGGGCATGTTGCTGTCGGTGTTTTACAACGTCGCCGTGGATAACATGCCCAAGGGCGAGGTTCGTAAGGTTGAGGACTATGTGCCGTGGTCGAAGGAAACCATCGCCGCCGCGGAAACCTTGCCCGTCCAGAGTGGCGGGCGCATCAAGCCGCTCTCCACGTTTGCCGGATTCACCATGCTCGGCCTGCACGGTGCGCGGTCGATGGAAATCGAAGGTGCAAACGGAAAGTGCACGCTCTCACCAACCGCATGGATGCTGGACACCTTGTTCCGTCCGCAATTTGCCGCGCGCTTCCCGACATTCCGCATCGACAACTCCGCGGTCCTGGAAGCAATCGGCGCGACGCCAAGGGCCAAACTCGACCGCTATAGCTATGCCGACCTCGAGCAGTCCCGCGAGAAGCTTTTCAATCTGGCGAAATCGTATAATTCGATTCCAAAGGAAGAACGCGATCCCTTGCAGAGTCAGATCATCGCCTTGGAATACAACATCCGGGAATATGAAAGCCTCATCGGTTATTTCAAATTCGCCCGCTATGGAGTGAGCCTGCCAGGAACCGCCAAGGATGGCTCGGCCGATCGGCAGGTGAGCGTGAGCATGTTGATGAAGACCGCACCCGAGATTAACTCGCAGCTCGATCAACAAGGGAACAAGCTTCAGCCGCACCTCGCGTCGTTGCTGCAGCAAATCGTGGACTCCGCGAACTTGGCGAAATTCGGCCTCGCGATTTTTCCACCGGCCGATCCGCATCAAAGCGAATGGTTGACGGCGGGCAATTCCATCATGAGCGTTTATGGTCCCGACCATGTCACTGATGCCTCTTTGCCGATCGCGGATATCGAAGCGCTTGAGGAAACTGCGCGGTTGGCGTCGGGAGATGAAGCGGCCTTCCGCGCCCAGTTGATTTCGCTGCGCGATGACATCGTGAAGCGGGCCACTGCGCGCGGTGAATACAAGCACGTGCTCCTGGAGGCGGACTATTATCGGAAAGACTGGTTCCTCAATGCCATGGTGGTCTTTATCCTTGGCACCGTCACCGCGCTTGCGATGTGGACCGTCGGACAGGGTAAGGCAGGCAAAGTCCTGTCATGGGCAACGCTGGCGTGCAGCATCACCGGTTGGGCGCTGTGCGTGATTCCGATCGTCGAGCGCTGCATCATCATGCGCCGTCCGCCGGTGGGGAATCTTTACGACACGATCATTTTCATCGCCACCAACATCGTATTCATCGCGCTGGTGGTCGAGTGGATGACGCGCCGGCGTTTCGCGCTCGGAATCGCGCCGATCCTGGGAACGTTGCTAATCATTCTGGCCCGGCGTTTTGAACTTGGTGATGCGAAGGACAACATGGATCCGTTGGTCGCGGTTTTGAATTCAAACTATTGGCTGACGATTCATGTTCTTACCATCACGCTGGGTTATACGGCCGGATTGCTGAGCGCGTTCCTGGCATTTGTTTATCTGTTGATGCGCGGGCTCGGGCTGGACAACGGCGACCGCGACATCCGCAGGTCGCTGACGCGGGCGGTCTATGGCATGGTGTGCCTGACGCTGTTCCTGTCGCTCATCGGCACGGTGCTTGGTGGCATTTGGGCAAACGATTCGTGGGGCCGCTTCTGGGGATGGGATCCGAAAGAAAACGGAGCCTTGCTGATCGTGCTGTGGACGCTCTCGATCCTGCACGCGCGGCTCGGAGGGTTCATCCGCGAATGGGGGCTGCACCTCGCCGCGGTCTTCACTGGCGCGGTGGTGACATTCTCCTGGTGGAACGTGAATTTCCTCGGCGTCGGCCTGCACAACTATGGCTTCACCGCGGGTAAGCAAACGCTGTGGGTGGCCTATGGCGTGATTCTTGCAATCCTCTGCTACGGCTTCATCGTGATGATGCTCGACAAGAGCGCCAAAGCCGCGCGCGGAAAGTTGGGAAATGGAAATGGATCAATGGACCCGATTCCTGAAATTCCGAGGGATTCGCTAAGCTGAGCGCTCCTTGCGATTGAATGGCAGGGCCAGCAGCACAAACAGGGCGAATGCGATCGCTTGCATGGAAAAAAGATACCATGGCCATGATCCGAGCTTGTCGATCAAACTGGGGTTGTCGGGCGGGCGGGATGCGAAGGCGAAGTTGCTGCCCAAAAATTTGTTCACGATCATCACGAATATCAAATAGCTCACCGAGCAAACATACACTTCGAGCGGGCTGCGCCAAAACGGGCTCTTCGGACGCCATCCCATGACGATCGGCAAATAGATGGCCGCGATCACCACGACGAAGTGATGGACGAAAAACATGAAGTAAGCCCCGCTGGGAAATCCCATCGTCAAGGCGGGTGTGATCAAGGCCTGCAAGGTCGCCGCGAGGCCCCAGAAATAGGTGAGGGCGCAGAGCAGGGGGCGTTTTGTCAGCAGTGCGAAACCCGCGGTGAATGCCGCGAGGTCGCACAATTGGAGGGGAACCAGATTGTCAAGCGACCGTCCGGGCAGAGACCACCACGCGGCCAAGCTCAGCGGATAAACTGTTAGATTGAGGAACGCGAGTAACTGGGTGGCCAAGCGCATTCCCCGGCCACCGCGCTTGCCGGCTGTTAGAAAAGCGGTGCCAGCGATGAGCCCAACTGCCAGCGCCAAATAATGTTGGGTGGTGAACGGGTGGAAGGGCATTGAAGAGATTTGAGATTTGAGATTTCAGATTTGAAATTTGAGATCATCAGGATTCGCGGATTTCGGCCATGGCGGGGGATTGGTTGGCGAAAATTTCGCGGGCGATGTTTTGGATATCGG
>JANMJQ010000060.1:0-6414 GCA_031371445.1 Akkermansiaceae bacterium | reverse complement strand
CCAAAGTTCATGTAGAGCCGCGGATAGCCGTGATCTTCCATGCCGGTGAAATGATGGAAGCGCACATCCCAGCCGCCGCCGTCGTTGGTGTTGTCGCGGGCGAAAATTTCCATGAGCGGGCTGATCGCCACTTCCATGATGTTGCGCGTGCCATCGCTGAAAATTTCCAGCTTCGATCCATCGGGACGAAAACGCATCACGCCACCGCCGCGATGTTGCAGATGTTTTCCATCGGTGCCGACTGCATCTTTGAAACCGAAATCACCACCCGCGATATAGAGCCAGCCATCGATCCCCATCGTGAGGCCATTCGTTGTATGGTCAGCGGGACGGTCGGCAAAACCGAAGGCGATGCCCTTGATCAAGGTCTGCTCTTCATCAGCCTGGCCGTCGCCGTTGTAGTCGATGTAACAACTCACGTCCGGCGGATGCACGACATACAAGCGGTCGTGATCCCATACCATGCCTCGTGGTGAATCGACGTTTTTCACGAACTCGGTCACTTCATCCGCGCGGCCGTCGTTGTCCACATCGCGCAATCTCAGGATCCGCCCGCGGTTTGGTTCGCGGCCGAGCGAGCCATTGCCATCGGAAGCCACATACACGTCGCCCGACGGCGATGCCGCGAGAAACACCGGATAGTTCGCGGCGGAAGGGGTTGCAAAAAGGCTGGCTTCGAAACCATCGGCGACCTGCACGTCCTTGAGAACCTCCGCTTCCTGCTCCGGGCTCAAGCGCGAGATATACGGACGGATGTTGCCGCCTTTTTTATAGGGATCATTGTCCTTTTTTTTTTCCTCCTCCACTTTCGCTGTCGCTGTCAGCGGGCCGATGCCATTGCCCTGCACGCTGACCTCGCGGATACATGCCCAGCCTCCCTGCGAAGTTCCCGTGCAGACGATCTTGATCATCTTATATTTCGCCTCGGGAAATTGGCAGGCCGTATCCCCGCCCTTATCGTTCTTCTGCGCGTCACTGAGGGTCGTCCACTCCTTGCCATCGTTCGATCCGAGGATGGTGTGGCGATAGGCGTTGTTATCGCTTTCCCAAGCGATCTTCACCGCGGACATCGCCTTGGCTTCGCCGAAATCGAGTTGCAGCCATTGCGGAAAAGATCCGTTCTCCGCGCACCAGCGGCTGTCTTTCGAAGCATCGACCGCCTTCGCCGGCTTGTTGTCTTCTTGGGTGCTTGAAGCCGTCACTTGGACATGGGTGGCATCCTTGGGCGTATCCACCTTGGGGCCGCCCGCCGGGATGATTTCCATGCGTCCGGCCGGTCCGGCATACGGTTCGAGATATTTCGCATCGAGCTTGTTGCAGCTCCACAGCAGGCCGCGGACGACCAATTTCATGTAACGTTCATCGGCAACCGTCTCGTTGTTGTGGCCGAGCGTGGTATTGAAAATGCGCGTGCCATGATAGTCGTTGGTCCAGGCAACAACGCTGGATTCCACTTTGCCATCCCCCTGATCCTGGTTGCCAAGCGCGATCGGCTTCGCGGTTTCAAACACTTTGACGTTGTTATACAACTCTTCGCCGATGGTGGTCCAGTTGGCCATGCCCTCGGTGATCGGATTCGAAGCAGCGGAAAAATCGATGGCGATCGGCTTCTGCGGACCATGGCCGCTCGATTGTATGCCGATATACTGGAACCACAAATCCGTGCCCGTCCGGTAGCAATGCATGGCGCAGTGCAGGTTCACCGCCGGGACACCGTTTTTATGGGCATCGACGATGTTCTGCACATACGGGACCTCGGTGATGCCAGCCGCGCATTCGTCGTGGATGATGACATCGTATCCTTTGGCCCAGTCCTTGTTTTCATACATCGGGAACCACGGCTTGGTGCCGTTGTCCTCACTGCGGACGACATCGACCTGGACGTTCGCGCGCGCCTGGATGCCATCGCGGAGAATGACGCATTGCTTCGCGTAATCGTGACAGCAGCCGCCGCAGACAAGCAGCGCGCGGATGGGGATTTCACGGGCAACAGCGGGAACAGTGGCTAGCAGCAGCAAGTATGGGCGCATGAGCATGGGAATGATATTATGATCGCGGGCGAGGCCTGCGATACGGGCGGTCGTCTCGGTTTTGTTCAATTTGCCGACATTTCCAGCGTGTAGGCGTCCTTGCCGTCCTTCACGAGCCAGCCCTGGTCCGCGAGTTGGGCACGCAGTTTGTCGGACTCCGCCCAGTTTTTTGCAAGCCGTGCCTGCCAGCGCGATTCGGCGAGTTCTCTAACAGATTCCGGGATTTCGCGATCAGTCGAAGATTCTTCGGGCAGCGTGAGGCCCAAGGCACGCAGGATCCGGTTGAAACCCGCCAGCGCCGCCGCGGCATCCGCACCTGTTAGAGTGGAGGCTTCGCGGAGACCTGTGAAAATTCCACCCAGCGCGGCCGGTGTGTTGAGGTCATCATTGAGGCTGTCCCATGCCGCTTGAAAAGGTCCAAAGCCAGCACCCGACAACATGGTTCCCGGCTCGATCTTCGCGGCGAGTTGCCGCGCCGACTTTGCAAGCTTGGCCAATGCCTCACGCGCCGCCGACAACGAATCCAAGGTGAAGTTGAGGGACTTCCGGTAATGCGCGCCGATCAAAACATAGCGGACTTCCATAGCCGTGTGTCCAAGGCCTTCGAGATCGGTAAGCGTATAAAGAGTTCCGCGCGACTTTGACATTTTCCCGCCATCGACAAGCAGGTGCGCGGAGTGAAACCAATGGGCCGCGAATTTCCCGCCGCAGGCGCATTGGCTTTGGGCGATTTCGTTCTCGTGGTGCGGGAAAACCAAATCCTCGCCACCCGCGTGGAGGTCGAACGAGTCGCCGAGATATTCGTAAATCATCGCCGAGCATTCGAGATGCCAGCCGGGCCTGCCTTGACCCCACGGCGAGTTCCAGAAGTTGTCGCCATCCTCGGGCTTGCGGGCTTTCCACAGGACGAAATCGCCGACGCCATCTTTTTCGTATTCGTCGGAATTCGAGCGCGCGTTCTGGGTTTTTCCCAACTCCAACTCCCGCTCATCGAGGTGCGACAAGCGTCCGTATTGCGGAAACGAAGCGATCCTGAAATAGACCGAGCCATCGTCCGAAGCATAGGCATGACCTTTTTCTACCAGCGCTTCGATCATCGCGATCTGTTGGGGAATATGTTCGACCGCACGGGGTTCGATGTGCGGTTCTAACAGACCGAGCGCCTCGCAATCGACATGGAATTTTTCGGTCCATCCATCGGTGAAATCCTTGAGGGAACGACCCGCCGCCTGGGAATCGCGGATCGTTTTGTCGTCCACATCGGTGATGTTCCTGACGTGCAGGGTGCGCATTCCACCGGTCTCAAGGGCGCGCCGCAAAACGTCCTGCAGAACGAAGGTGCGGAAATTGCCGATGTGCGCCGGACCATAAACGGTCGGGCCGCAGCAGTAGAACCGGAACGTCGAGCCGTCGAGAGGGCGCAGCTCGCGGCTGGTCCGGGTCAGCGTGTCAAAAAGCCGCATGGCGCGGGTTTAGGGAGCGGCGCGATCAACGCCAAGTGCGAACTGGCGATAACCCTTCACTCGTTGCATTCCCTGCGACGCCGGCTTGCCCACAGCAACACAGCCAAAGCCGTGAGCGTGATCCCCGCAGGCTCAGGCACCGACTGTGGCGCCACGACCTCGACCACCACCCACTCTGGCGCACTGCCTTTGGAAAGAACCTCAACGGGCACCCTCACAACAGGGTCTGCCGCGGCGGGCTTCGAGTCGGGCTGCGAAAGCCAGCCTTTGTCGCGGATCTCCCACGCGGCCAGCGGCGGCAATGCCAACAACGCAGCCACCAAAACGCCTTTCATTTTAAAAATCCAATGCACGAGCGCATCAATGTAGTTAATTTTTAAAAATAATCAAGTTTTACGAAGTATTTTTATGGATATCGCAGTAGGAATAGGGTCCAAATCGCGCTAAAATCCCCTCGTGATACAGGAAACTGAGGTCAATCGGACGAAACAAATCTTCGCCGGAGCGGGCATTCTGACCGTTTTGACGCTGTTGGTAACCGGCACCCTGCTCGGCTGGCGGCACGTGCCGGGACTGGCTGGAGAGTGGCTCGGGACGATGATCGGGATCATGACGACGCCCTTTTTCCTCGAGGGCTCATTCCTGATTCTCGGCTTGGTGACGGTCGTCACGCTCAACGGTTGGAAGCGGCAGCGCGAAGGGGACGAATTCGTTTATCTGGAGGAAGTGACTGGCCCGGAGGTGCCCGCCGATTTGCCCGACAACGCGAAATGGGCGGTTTACAAGGAAATGCCTCTGGATGTGGTAGAGCCGTCCCTAAGCGAAAGGGCCGAGGGCGCGATGGCAATCGCCGATTACGACGCTGCGGGGGAATGGCTGGGCATGATGGAGTGCGAAGAACTGGTGAAGCCCGGCATTTTGAAGCTCCGCATCGAACTCGCCAAAGCCACTGGCCGGCCGGATCTGGCGGAGGATTTGGAGCGTGAACTCCGCGTGGTGCAATGCGGTGGCAATCAGGCCATTTGAACACTACGCGATTATTCCCTTCAACGCGGAACGGCTTTCGTGGGTAATCTGGCAGAAGTGAACAACGAACCCGCGGCCATCAATCCGTCCAATTTCATGAAGATGTCTTGCGGCGATTTGGGTGGCCTTCGGCAGCTCGCGATCGACTTTTTCAACGACACGCGGCTACAAATGACGGCTTGGAGCGCATTGATGGAAGCGGGAAATTTCGGCAAACTGCGCGAAGACCTGCATCGCTGCAAAGGCGGAGCCTCGCTCTTCGGCCTGGAGCGCCTGGTTGCCATGATCGGATCCTGCGAGAGCCCGGCATTTCTCGAAACCCGCGGCTTTGATGTGCGCGGCTTCGAAATCGAGCTTAGCGTCGCGGAAACCGCGATCGAGGCGATCACCCAGTGATGGTCGGCAAACTCCAATCACCCGACAAGGAACTGCGCTTCACGCGATCCCGGCAGGCGATGTTGTTCTGGCTCGCCGCTGCGGTTCTAACAGCCATGGCCGTCACGCTGGCCGCGACCTCAGCCTATCGGGACATCAACCCACTGCTGCCACATCCGGCCTGGGTCATGTTGCCGCTGCTGTTGGCGTTTCTATCAACCCGGCTTGCGCTGCGGCTGACCCGCCACGCGTATTTGATTTTGACGCCGCTGGGCATTGAGATTTTCCCGTTTTTCCGCCCCGCCGCGGGCATGCACATGATCGTGTGGCAGGAAATCGATCACGCGGAAGTTGACGCATCCGACAACATCCTCACCCTCCATCGCGATGCCGCGGAAACGTCGGGCATCCGGCTCTCACTGGCTCCCATTCAGAAAGACCGGCGGACCTTGCTTGCCAAAGCGGTGCTCGGGCGGCTATCTCCGCGCGGCCCCGGCGGCTGATATCCTCATGCGACCTCATTCACGGCAGATCCTCGCGATCGAAGAAATCTTCGGCCAGAACGGCTGGCATTGCGAACTCATCGAAGGACGTGAAGTGATCCGCGCCACTTTCGACGCCCACCACACGCGCGTCGATTTGATCGCGCAGGCCTACCCGCAACTCAACGCCTTGACGGTGGTCAGCGAATCCAAAATGCCCGCGGCCGAGTCGCACCTGCCCTCGTTGTTGGAATTGCTGGCACGCGCCAACAAGCAACTCACTCTTGGCGGTTTCGAATACGATCTCGACCGCGAGTTCCTCGTGTTCCGCACCAGCAACCTGTTCGAGCGCGAAAAATTCGACGGGGACATCGTGTCATCGATGGTTCATTGCGCGATCGCCGAGTTGGACCGCATCACGCCCTACGCCGCGGTGGTGATCCATACCGCGCCCGACCTTTTGGACGACCTTGATCTCGCCCGTCTGCTGATGCGCGACGATCTCATTCCGCCGGTGCCGGGTGAGGAGGAAGAAGAGGAGTATTGAGGAAAATCCAGATGGGACTCGACCGCTTCCCGCGCGGCGGATAGTCCCGAGGCTATGAAAGCCATTTTTCTCGCCGGACTGCTTGCTTCACCCTGCGTTGCCGCGCGCATCTCCGAAGGTCCATGGGATACCTGGGAACTCACCGCTGAAACCGGGTATCTGAAAAATGTCGGGAGCAACACGGAGATCGATTACGAAATCATCCCGACAATACTCACCCTGAGATCGCCTGTCATTTTCACATTATGGGAGGATAAGAACGGCCCCGAACGGCTGGTTGTTAGAAACCGTTTCTCCGCGCTCTTCGAAACCATCATCGCCGGACCCGAAGACTATTACATCGGCCTCTCGGGCGCGCCATCGATTGAATATTGGTTCACCAACGAGACCTCAGCATTTTTCTCCATCGGCGGTGGCTTCGGTTGGACCAACAGCGCGGGTGGCCCGGAGGCGAAAGGTGACAACCGCGAAGCCCTTGGCCAGGATTTCAC
>JANMJQ010000325.1:0-4864 GCA_031371445.1 Akkermansiaceae bacterium | reverse complement strand
GCGGAGTATTCAGACCTGTCTATGGGCAGGGTCTCCACCACAGGCATTTTCGAAAGGCGACCCTTGGAAAATCAAGGGTTCCAGCGCCTCAGAGGGGCGAAATCCGTGTATTTTTGAATCTAACAGCGAAAGTCGGGCTAGTGGTCGTTAGGCGTTGCTCCCGCCTCGTGAAAACAGGCGGATTGACCCGCCTCCTCTTTCGCGATATTCTCCGACTATGCACGCCATCGAATTTACCACCGAGTTGAGCGACTCACGGATGCTGCCCATTCCGCAGGAGATTGCCGACCAGCTTCCCAAAACAGGCAAAGCACGCATCATCGTTCTCACCGACGAACTGACCGGGGATGCCGAATGGCGCTTGGGCGCTTACCAACAGTTCCTCCGCGATGATTCGCCGGAGGACGCCATCTACGACTCCTGCCGCTGATGTTTGGCGAGGTTTTCATTTGTCAGTTCCCGTTCACATCGGGAACCGGAAGCAAGATTCGTCCGGCTCTTGTGCAATTCGACCTTCAGCAGGATGCCGTCATCTGTCGCGTTACCTCCGTGAGTCGCACCGGGACGCTCGATGTCACGCTCAACGATTGGAAGGCAGCCGGGCTGCTCAAGCCCTCGGTCGCGAGACTCGACCGACTTGTGACCGCAGAGAAGACCATTTTTCTGCGGCGGCTTGGTGTGTTGAGCGGCACAGATTTGGCAGCCGTTCGCAACACATGGAACGCGCATATGATGCTATGACCGCAACGCCTAACATGCGCTGCAGCGAACTGCTCCGCGCGTCACGGTAGCTGCTGAGGTCAAATTCCGGTTCGTGGCGCGAGGAGAGAGCCAACTCTCGCCTTGAAACCCAAGGTTCCCCGCCGGACACTCGGGTCCACCCATGGCCACTGCGACTACATCTCCTCCCGTGCTTCCAGACGCCACAGGCCACTTCGGTGAGTTCGGTGGCATGTTCGTGCCGGAGACGCTGATGGCGCCCTTGCAGGAACTTGCGGCGGCTTACGAGGCGGCCAAGGCGGACCCGGCCTTTCATGCGGAGCTGAACGATTTGTTGGAAAACTATGTGGGCCGCCCCACGCCACTCTATTTCGCAGAGCGGTGGACGCAGCAACTCGGCGGGGCGAAAATTTATCTCAAGCGCGAGGACCTGCTGCACACCGGCGCGCATAAGATCAACAACGCCATCGGGCAAATCCTGTTGGCAAAGCGGCTGGGCAAGAAGCGCATCATCGCGGAAACCGGCGCCGGACAGCACGGCGTCGCAACGGCCACGGTCTGCGCGCGCTTCGGCATGGAATGCGTGATCTATATGGGCGCGGTGGACATGGAGCGCCAAGCACTCAACGTCACCCGGATGCGCCTGATGGGCGCGGAAGTCCGCGCGGTGACGGCCGGCCAAGCCACCCTCAAGGAAGCGGTGAACGAAGCGATGCGTGACTGGGTCGCAACGGTCGATCACACGCATTACATCCTCGGCTCGGCGCTCGGCTCGCATCCGTTCCCGATGATCGTCCGCGACTTCCACCGCGTCATCGGCATCGAAGCGCGTCGCCAGATTTTGGAAAAGGAAGGACGCCTGCCGGATCTCCTCGTTGCCTGCGTCGGCGGCGGTTCGAATGCGATCGGGTTGTTTCATCCCTTCATCGGCGATGACGATGTCCGCATGGTCGGCGTTGAAGCGGGCGGCGACGGGATCATTCCCGAGCGCCACGCCGCGCGATTCCAAGGCGGCAAGCTGGGTGTGCTCCAAGGCACCAAGACCTGGTTGCTTGCGAATGCCGATGGACAAATTGAACTTACGCATTCGGTGTCCGCTGGCTTGGACTACGCGGCGGTGGGGCCGGAGCATGCGTATCTTCAAAGCATCGGCCGCGTCGAATACACCTACGCGACCGACGACGAGGCGCTCGCCGCTTTCAAGGAGTTGGCTTATTGCGAGGGGATCATCCCCGCCCTGGAGAGCGCGCACGCGATGGCCTACGTTTCGAAAATCGCGCCAAGTTTGCCGGCATCGACGATCATCATCGCCAACCTTTCGGGCCGCGGCGACAAGGACGTGGAGCAGGCTTCGAAGTATTTGCTGAAGTAATCCCGCGATTACGGAATTTGACGGAGCCCCGGTGCTTCGTTAATATTTCATCCGCATTGAAAACTCGCCGGAAGCAATCGCGTCCGCATCCCAAGGATGCCTCGTCGCCCGCCCAGGGCCGCTGCCGTAATTGGATGCACGAAGGCAAACCCATCATGAGTGCGTTCACCCGAACTTTGTGGCTGCCAGCGGTATTGTCGATGCTGGCCCTCGTCCCGCTCCCCGCGGCGACGCTGAACAAGCCGGTGATGTATGTCACGCAGGTGCCGATTCCCGACGAGAAGTTGGACAAGAACATCTCGCTCTCGGAGATGAACATCACGACGACGATGATGAGCCCGCTCGCCGATCCGAAAGCCGCGCCGCGGGGTGGAGCGTTGTGGATCCGCTATGCCGATGGGACCACGCGTAATCTAACAGAAGCTGCGGGCTTGGGATTGCCCGTGGACGGGAATCATAATTCGATCGGCCTCCAAGGTGCCAACAGCATCGCGGTGATGAAACCGCAGATGCATTGGAGCGGCGGCAAAGCCATCTTCGCAATGGTGGTCGGCGCGCCGGTGAGTGCCAGCGATACCACCGTGTTTCATTGGCAGCTTTACGAAATCACCAACTTCGGCCAAGGCCAGGCTCCGTCGATCTCGATCGTCGCGGGGCAGCCATCGAACTACAACAACTTCCACGCCTGCTATGACACGCAGGACCGCATCATCTTCGTCAGCGACGCGCCGCGCGGGATGCAGGCGAATTTGCATCCGAGGCTCGACGAGTATATGTCGCTCCCTTGCAACACCGGCTTGTGGCGCTTGGACCGGACAAACAACAACGAGCTCATACAAATCGTCGATGCCCCGTCGGGCGCGCAGTCACCCTTCATCGACAGCGCGGGCCGTGTGATCTTCCTGCAGTGGGATCATTTCACGCGCGATCCGCAGGCATCGACCGACCGCAAGCCGGTTTCCGGCAATGGCGACCTCTGGACCCAAACCTTCAACGGCAACGGAATTTTCAGCAGTGAAGCTCCGGGTGCGACCTTCACTCTCGCCAACACGCCGGGCGATACGACGAACGCGATGATACAGGCGAACTTCGCTTCCTATGCGGCGCAAAACACCTATCCGGAGCCGCGCAATTTCGATAAAACGGCGTTACTCACCAGCAACGTCAACGGCAACGCATTGAACCAGTTTTTCCCATGGGAATGCCGCGAGGATGGATCAGGACATGAAGTGGCGAATCATGCGGGCCGCCATGAAATTTCCTCTTCGGTGGGTCCGAGTTTCAACGATGACCTGAACCTCGTGACTCTGAGCAACAGCGGAAAACCGACTGGCTTGAATTTCATGCAGCTCACGGAATCGCCGGTAACCCCCGGGTTGTTCTTTGCGACGAACGCCCCTGAATTCGGCACCCATTCAGCGGGACCGATCATCACTTATCAAATGGCGAATGGAGTGAACCCCGACACCCTTGCGTTGAAATACATCACGTCCTTGCAGCCTGCGTTACCGATTACCTCGGCGGGACAGGCCGATTTGACCTCACCGGGTATCGATATCTATCGCAACCCCACGCCGCTCTCGGACAACACGCTGTTGGCGGTGACTACCAAAGCAGTGGGCTACGATCACAATATCTCCACCGCAGCCGCCCCGCAGTCACGCTATGCCTTCCGTCTGCGAATGCTAAATCCTGTCACCAACAATGGCGTCACGACCTACTCACCGGATTTCAATTCTGTGCCCACGACTCAGCCTGCAGTGGCCATTAGCTATTATGCAGGCGGCCAACCGGTGAGCTATACATGGCCGTTGTGGGAGTTGGATCCGGTGGAAGTGGTTGCCCGGTCCAACAAGCCCCCGCAGCTCGGCAGTCCGATCGCTTCCGTCGAGCAAAGCGTGTTTGATGAAGTGGGTGTCCATGCCCCGACGCTTCAAACCTATTTACGCAATCATAACCTTGCCCTGGTGGTGAACCGCAATTCGACCCGCCGCGATGCCGCCGACAGACAGCAGCCGTATAATTTGAAAGTCGCATGGTTCAACACCCAAACCCTCGGCGCTCCTGTTTCCGGGGTGCCCGTGCAAAAAATCTACGACATCGGTTGGCTGCAATTCATCCAGGCCGATGGACTTCGCGGCTACACGCTCAATGGCAACAATGCGAACGCACTGACGGTTCCGGGCCGCCGCATGATGCCGGTGCCGATGCATGACAGCTCGGCCATCGCCGAAAATCCCGTGGTGGCTGGCGCGCCGGCGGGAGCGGTGAAACTGGGTAACGACGGCTCCTGGGCCGCGGTCTTGCCTGCGGGCCGCGCGCTTTCATGGCATCTCATGGACGGAGCGGGAACCAAGAGCCAGGTAAAGGAACGCTATTGGGTGACATTCGCCCCGGGCGAGGTCCGCACCTGTGCCGTGTGCCATGGCGTCAACACCAAGGACCAGGCCGGCAACCTCAGTGTGCCGGTGAACAAACCGCAGGCGCTTTATACCTTGCTGGATTTTTGGAAATCGGCGCATCCACCCGGTGCTTTGCAGCATGCCGCCGCCAGCGCCAGTGCTTTGAAAAATTCCGTCAGCGTCACGCTCAACGTGACCCGCACTGGCGGCAGTACCGGACCCGCGAGCGTGCACTATGCGAGCGCCGATGGCACTGCCGTCGCGGGCAGCGATTATACCGGCGTCACCGGTGTTTTGAATTGGCTCGATGGCGATACAGCTTCCAAACCCATCACGATTCTTGTCGCCAACACCGCTGCCATCGGCCCCA
>JANMJQ010000053.1:0-29620 GCA_031371445.1 Akkermansiaceae bacterium | reverse complement strand
GAGGTTGACGACCTCCCCCGCCTATGGTTCAAAGGCCGCGACCCGCTTCCAGGAACAGTGGCTGAGTGGTCGAAAGCACTCCCTTGCTAAGGGAACGTAGTGGTAACACTACCGAGGGTTCGAATCCCTCCTGTTCCGCCATTCTTCGCTTCCCCGGTGGGAAGCTACGAATGGCAGGCCATTTTTTAGATGCCTATACGCTCGCCTAGTCCATTAAGCAGCGAAGAATGCCCTTCGTAGCTTTAGCGAAGAAGGGGCTGGTGAGGGTTTTCGGGTTCGTGTAGAAGCGCTCGATGTATTACGCCTACATTCTGCCTCCCAGCAGCATCCATCTGTTCTCTATCACGGTTTCACGTCCGACCTAAAGAATCGGCTGTTGGCTCACAATGCGGGCAGGAATGTTTCGACCAAAGCAAAGCGGTCTTGGGCACTGGTCTGGTACGGCGCATTCGAAGTCGAGGATCAGGCCCGCCATTTCGAACAATACCTCAAAACCGCATCGGCCAAGGCTTTCTCGCGCAAGCGTTTGCTCCGCCTACAAGCAAAGGTGCCGCGCCCTCCCAGCAGCTTGCCGACGACGGCAGCAAAGCAGACATAGAGTGCCGACCATGCCGAGAACTCCTGCTAATCGCGAAGCCAACTTCCGAACTTCATACCCCCCGGTATTGCTCAAAATCCTAAAAAGCGCCCCAGCCATTTTTTGTTCCCTTAAAAAACTTCACTGGAATCTTCCCGCTCAATGAAATCAGCACTTATCATATTCCTCTTGGTGCTCGCGTTCGAAAGCGCAAGAGCCGAACGATTCGAGTTTCAAGTTCATCGCTTTTGCCAGATCAGTATCAACACGGATAAAGGCAAGGAGAGTGTCCTGATCGAGGTGTATCCCAAAGCAGTTCCAGAGACAAAAGTGATTTTGAAGTCCGTTCTTAAATTGGAAAATGGGGTCTACAAGTCGACTGACGGTATTTGCTTCAGACTCTTGCAGCTTGCACATCCGGTTGTAAACGATCCCAATCGACGCATTAATAGCGGTGACTGGATTCTGCTTATAAGTGGAGAGGGAAAAAACTTTTCGGAGTTTAAGAACAAAATGCCTGAAGGGACATTTAGCGGAGGATTTCCGGATTTGACGTATTTGGGCGAGAAGTTAGAAGCCGAAGAATAGCGAAGCAAAGCATTTGTGAAAAAAGCAGCGGTCATACAATTCGTTCGAGGGATAGTCGCGGGGATTGCCACACTGTTTTTCGTTAAAGCATATTGGATACCGGGCGCGAGGTGGCGCGACGGGCCACCCACGCTTGAGTATTTTATCCTAACGTTCCACATTCCGCTTTCCATCGGATTGGTGTGCGGATCGGTAGACATAGGCGTCCCGTTGATGCGACCCTTTTGCATGGATTGAGATTCCAGTCGGGGAGCGACTGCGGGCACGGACCGAGATTGCCGCCTGAGGCGGCCCCGAAAATCCGACCACTCAGTGGCTTAACTAAGCTATGGTGCGGGGCACGGCTGATTGATAGGAGATCATGGATATTTGATCAAGGATGGAGTGGCGAGGGATTCGAATTTGGGCTGCTGGAGCGCAAGGCGAAGCACGCAACGGAGCGTAGCGCAGTGGAGTGCGGAGCCTGGAGCGGAGGCAGCCCAAATTCGCCGCGCCGGGGGCTGGGGCGCTTTTGGGCGCTCATGCGGCTTTCGGGGTTGCGGGTAACTCCTGATAGACCACGGATGGTGTCAGGTTGCCGAGCTTCTCGTGCGGCCGCCAGTAGTTGTAGCGGTCGAACCATTCCTCCAGGCTCCCGCGCAAGGCGGGCAGCGTGCCGTGTTCAAACAGGTAGATCCGCTCGTATTTCACGCTCCTCCAGAGCCGCTCGATGAAGACGTTGTCCATCCAGCGACCTTTGCCGTCCATGCTGATTTTCACTCCCAGATCCGTCAGGCGGCCCGTCCATTCCGCCGAGGTGAACTGGCAGCCCTGGTCGGTGTTGAAGATCTCGGGGACCTTGCCCGTGGAGTCCAGCGCCTTCTCCAAGGCTTCCAGGCAAAGATCGGTTCCCATGGTGTTGGAAAGCGCCCAGCCCAGCACCTTGCGCGAATGCCAGTCCATCACGGCGCAAAGGTAGGCGTGGCCTCGGGGCATTGGAACGTAGGTGATGTCAGTGCACCACACTTGGTCGGGCCGGTCGATGGCGAGGTGGCGAAGTAGATAGGGATACTTGCGGTGACCGTTGTCCGGTATGCTGGTCCGCGGCTTGCACCAGATCGTTTCCTGGCCCATTTCACAGCGCAGGCGAGCGACCCGTTTGCGATCCGTTTTCACGCTGTGATCGCGCTCCAACACCGTCACCAGACGGCGGCTGCCAAGGCACGGATCCTTCATGTAGATTTCGTCCAACAGCCGTTTGATGCGGATGTCTTCAGGGTCTTCGTCCACGGGTTTGTAGGTCACCGTGGAACGCGCCACGCCTAATAAATCACATTGTTTCCTCATGCTGATTCCGGGATGCTTTTTGTCCACCAACTCGACGCGATCCCTCACAGACCGAGTTGTTTGGACTTTTTTGTCAGCCAGTCCAATTCGACGGCCTGCTGGCCGATTTTGGCGTGGAGTTGGGCGCGTTCGCGTTCGAAGTCGTCGGCATCGGTCTTGCCGGCTCCGGGGCCGAAGATGCTCGATGCTCCCTCGGCCATCGTCTTCTTCCACTCGGAAACCTGCACCGGATGGATGTCGAATTCCTTGGCGATCTGCTGGATGGTTTTGACGCCCCTGAGCGCCTCAAGCGCCACGCGGGCCTTGAATTCAGGGTCGTGTCTTCTTCGTTTGCCTTTCATTTTGTGTGTGTTCGGTTCGGTTTAAATGCCGTCCCCACACACCACAATCATAGCTTAGCCACTGGCCTGATTTTCTGGGGCCGCCTCAGCCATCAACAACACCAGGCCGTAGATCGCGGTTGGCAGCTTCGCCAAATGCTTCTCCCCCATCCATTCGGGTCAGTGCTACTCGCGTCGGATTGTCTGACAGCGGTGCTTGGCCGCTTCCGAGTGGAATTATTTTAGTGGCACGATTTATGAAATTGTGCCATAACAGAGACGAAACGCGCCACTTCCGGCATTTGCGCGCCAAAAATCATGCCACTTAAAGTTCCCACGGAAGAATTTTCCCGAATTCTGAGGTTGATCGCACGCATCCCGCAGGGTGCGGCTGTTCAGGATCTTCTTGCATTGCCGGAAACCGCCCTTCCCAGGCGCACCTTGCAACGAAGGTTGGATCATCTTGTTTCGGAACAAAAACTTGTCCCAAAAGGACAAGGGCGGGCCCGACGCTACCTCCTGCCACAGGCAACGGAACCAACAACGGACAAGCTTCAGGCCGACACATTTCATCGTGATTGGCTGTCAGCCGAAGCTCTTGCGATCCGCGCCTCGATTCAACTCCCATTATCGCGCCGGACTCCCGTAGGTTATAACGGCGGCTTCCTCGAATCATACGAACCCAACCGGACGTTTTATCTGTCGGACAGGCTGCGGCGGGAGTTGGAAAATATCGGACAGGTAGGGCTATCCGATCTTCCGGCGGGCACTTACTTGCGTCAGGTGTTGGATCGGTTGCTCATCGACCTGTCATGGAATTCCAGCCGGCTCGAAGGAAACACATACTCGTTGCTGGAAACCCAGCGATTACTGCAATTTGGTGAAAACGCAGAGGGTAAGAACACCGAGGAAACGCAGATGATCCTCAATCACAAGGCCGCACTTGAAATGCTGGCGGAGCAGGCATCTGAAATCGGTTTCAATCGTTATACCATCTGCAATCTCCACGCCCTGCTCTCCGACAACTTGCTGCCGGACCCAGCCGCGGGCGGGCGGATAAGATCCAGGCCCGTGGGAATCGGCGGCACGGTGTTTAACCCGCTGGAAGTCCCTCAACAGATCGAGGAGCGGTTCGAACAAATCCTGACAAAAGCGCATGCGGTGAAAAACCCGTTCGAACAGGCATTTTTCGTGATGGTTCATCTGCCATATCTGCAACCGTTCGATGACGTAAACAAACGAGTCTCCCGTCTGGCTGCAAACATTCCGCTGATCCGTGACAACCTCTGCCCTTTGTCATTCATCGACGTCGGGCAAAGTGACTATGTGGGAGGACTCATCGCCGTGTATGAACAGAACCGCATCGAATATCTGAGGGATGTTTTCGTATGGGCATACCAGCGTTCCTGCGCCCGCTATTCCGCGGTGCGGCAATCCATGGGAGATCCCGATCCCTTTCGTCTGCGCCACCGGGCACTCATTGGCCAAATGGTCCGCGCCATTGTCCAGGATGCCTTGGACAAACGACAGGCCGCCAAGCGCATCATGACGGAGGCAACCACGACAGTCCCGGGAGCCGAGCGCTCCAAGTTGATCGAAGTGGTGGAGGCCGAACTCGAAAGCCTTCACGAGGGGAATATCGCTCGTTACCGTTTGCGCCCTTCTGAGTTCGTTCGATGGTACTCCGATTGGAAATAAAAATTCCAAATGGTGTCGGAAAATTCACCCCAGAACAACTGCCCTCGATTCAATCCAACACCTTTTCAATCCGCCGATCCGGCACAAGCCACATCATGGCGACGAGCACATACAGGGCTGCGGAGGCCCATGGTGTTATGAAGCTCAGGACATAGCTCAGGAAAACCGGCAGCAAGGGCTTGAGATCGGCGAATCCGGCGCCATGCGGGACTTTTAACTCCAGCACCATGATCGTGATGATGATCGCAAGCACGCCATCACTGAAGGCCTCAAGCCGGTTGGTTTGCATGAGCGACGCTAGCCAAGTGGAAAATCCGGTGCAATTGCGGAGAACGATGGCCGCTGGCTTGCGCGATCGCCGGATTTGCCGCTAAGTCATTCCGTGCAAGGTGGCCTGCGATTTGAACACATCAGCAAACGCTTCGGTGATTTTGCCGCGGTGGATGACGTATCGCTGGAGATTCCTACTGGCACGGTGTTCTCGCTGTTAGGTCCCTCGGGCTGCGGCAAGACGACGTTGCTGCGGATGGCGGCCGGCTTCGAAATCCCCGATGCGGGGCGGGTGCTTCTCGATGGCCGCGACATCACGCACATGCCGCCGGAGCAGCGGCCGGTGAATACGGTTTTCCAAAACTACGCGTTGTTCCCTCATCTCAGCGTCCGTGAAAACATCGCATTCGGACCGAAGATGGCGGGCAAGGGCAAGGCGGAGATCGCGGGCACAATCGAGCGCATGCTGGACTTGGTTGATCTGCGCGCGCATGCCGACAAGTTGCCGACGAAATTATCGGGTGGGCAGAAGCAACGGGTCGGGATCGCACGCGCGCTGGCGGCGGAGCCCAAGGTATTGCTGCTCGACGAGCCACTCGCAGCGCTGGACTTGAAGCTCCGCCAGCGCCTGCTGGTCGAGCTAGATGCGATCCACGACAAAGTGGGCACGACCTTCCTTTATGTCACCCACGACCAGGGCGAAGCGATGTCGATCTCCGACACCATCGCCGTGATGAACCGTGGGCGAGTCGAGCAGATTGGCAAGCCCATCGAAATTTACGAAACACCCCGGACTTCGTTTGTCGCGGCCTTCATCGGCGATACGAATTTCCTGGAAGGGCGTGTGATCCGCTCGCTGGATGAGCGATTTTCACTGGCTGAAATCACCGGCCTCGGAGCCATCATCATCGACAACGACAAGCCGGTGAGCGAGGGCGACTGGATCCACCTTTCGCTGCGCCCGGAGAAGCTCAGCGTGACGACGGCGAAGCCAGTGATCGGCCCTTCGGAAAACGTGCTGCAGGGGGTGGTTGAGGATATCATTTATTTCGGCTCGCAAACCCGTTACTGGGTGCGCTGCGGGGAGCAACGGATCCGGGCGGAACAACAACACCGGACCTTCCAACTCGATGAAACTCCCCCATCGTGGAAAGACAGCGTCTGGCTGCGCTGGCACGCGAACGATGGATTTTTGCTGGAACAATACCGCGACCAGGACAAGTCGCTGCTGACTTTGAATGAAGAGTGAGATAGCCGTTAATTGTTATTGGTTAATTGTTAAAAGGAAAAGAATTCCCCCCCCTAATAACCAATAACAAATAACGATTCCGCATTGGCAAGCTCGGTTATCTGGGTTAAATCGACGTCGTGCTCCCCCCCGGCTCACTGAGGCATTGTGCCCTATGCGTTTGTCTTGCAGCGTCCGCGCAGGCACTGGAGATCCGCAACTATAGCCAGACGCTGAACCGGCGGATGATCAATGTCCCGGCTTTTCAAGCTGCTACATATGGCCTGATCCCCGCCTTGAATTCCTCGTTCTCACTGGGTGCCGCCAAGTTTCTCGCGGTTGGATATCCCGACGCCCCTAATGACTGGACCCGCCAGATGGGCCTGATTTCGCCGCGGCATATCATCTATGCAACGCACTATCCGCTGACGGCGTCGTGGAAGATCACCTTCTTCGGAAGCGATGGGCTTGAGCACAAATACGGACTTGAAAGCCAGACGCCGCTCATCAACGCCCAAAACCAGCAAACCGACATGATGCTGGTCACCTTGTCCGAGCCGGTGACCGCACCGGGAGTGACGCCCTTCCGATTTTTCAATCTCGCGACGGAAGCGAACTATATCAACAAGCCGCTGCTCGCCTGCGGGAGTGTCACGGATTCCTCAACCACCATCTTGGATGGCTTCACCACGCTTTCGAACGATCCGGGCTTCGATACCACACGCTTTGCTTATTTTGACTACAACAGGAACAATACCCAGGACACCGTGCACAAATGCAACGTCCGGCCGGGCGACTCTGGAGGTCCGGTGTTCGTCATGGAAAACAACGAGCCCGCGATCATCGGAGCGTTCAGCTCTTCTGATGACCTGACCCCTAACGATCACAAGGATGGCCCGGCCTTCCGCAGCTACGTCAGCTCCATTCCCGCCTATGCAACCATCCTGGACACGATGATGGAAGCAAAGGGATATCACTTGAAACGATTTTATCCTGACGCCACAACCCTAACCTCAAATACCACAGCCGCGGCAACCTTGCGGCAGATGAAGGCGGGCAGTGTGAACATACAGGCCAGCAATACCGGCAGCGCGACCGCCCATAACGTGGCTGTCAAAATTACTTTTTCCCAGATTCCCACCAGCGTTGCGGGCAGCGGTTGGATTTGTGAAGCTGCATCTCCGTTGGTGTGGAACTGCCGGCGCGGCGGATTGAATGCAGCGAGCGCAGGCATCATCACCGCCAATTGGACATCACTTCCCGCGGCGGCATCCATGCAGGTCACTTCGGTTCGGTCTTATGATGGAGGAAGCGACCTGACATTTGCCCAAACCTTGCCCTTGCTGCAGACTTATACCTCCTGGATCCAAGACACTTCCAACATTGCAAAGGATGCCGATCCCGACCGTGACGGCATTACAAATCTGTTAGAGTATGCTTTCGGTGGCTCACCCACCACGCCATCGCCGCTGGCCACCGGGGGTCACAAACAACTGCCGCAGTGCAGCAAGTCGGGAAACTATTTCATTCTCAAATATCCACGGCGCACCGACGAGGCCGCCCGATTGCTCACCAGCACGGTCCAATATGCCAGTTCGCCCGCCGGTCCATGGGTCGGCACCATGCCTGCTGGAACGGTTGTTGGCAGCGCGCCATTTTCACCAGTCTCCACGGGGTTCGAGCAGGTGACCGTCACCATCCCAACCTCGTCGGGAAAACTCTTCGTGCGGGTGAAAGAGGTTTTGGACGAATGATTATTTGCCCCAGCGCGCCAACAGCGTGGTCGCCATGTCGCTGGGTGTTTCCGACACGGCGATACCGCACTCGGTGAGAATGCGCTTCTTCGCCTGGGCGGTATCTTCCTCGCCGCCGACGATCGCGCCGGCGTGGCCCATGCGGCGTCCCGGAGGCGCGGTTGCTCCGGCGATGAATCCGGCAATCGGCTTCTTGCAATGTTGCTTCGCCCAGCGCGCGGCGTCGACCTCGGCATTGCCACCGATTTCACCAATCATGATGATCGCTTCGGTCTCGGGGTCGTTGTTGAACATTTCAAGCACCTCGAGATGGTTGGTGCCATTGATCGGATCGCCACCGATGCCGACACAGGTGCTTTGGCCATAGCCAAGTTGCGTGAGTTGGAAAACCGCTTCGTAGGTCAGAGTGCCGGAACGCGAAACGACTCCGACATTGCCGCGCTTGTGGATGTAGCCGGGAGCGATACCGATGCGGCAGCCACCATGCGATTTTTCGCCGCGGCCGGGAGTGACGATGCCGGGGCAGTTGGGTCCCACCAATCGCGATGACGAGCCTCTGAGTGCTTCCTTCACGCGCATCATGTCCATGACAGGAATGCCTTCAGTGATGCAAACGATGAGCTCCACACCCGCATCCGCAGCTTCAAGGATCGCATCCGCTGCAAATGGCGGTGGCACGAAAATGGCGGTGGCGGTGGCTCCGGTTTCACGAACGGCTTCCGATACCGTGTCGAAGATCGGGACGACGTTTTCAAATTTCTGCCCACCCTTGCCCGGGGTTACACCTGCAACAAGCTTGGTGCCGTATGCCAGTGAAAGCGATGCGTGTCGCGCTCCGAAACTGCCGGTAATGCCCTGCACGAGGAGCTTGGTGTTTTCGTCGATGAGAATGGCCACTTGTCTAAGTCTTTTAGTTTAAATTATCAGGGATCTAGTTTCGCGACGATGTCGCTGGGAAGTTTTGCAAGCAGTGCTGGGTGAGCTTCCACTAGCCTGCCGATGTCGAGAATATCCTTGAGTCTCTTCGTAGGTCTTCTCTGAGGCTCACGGTATGCTGCGAGTTTTCCGGCGAGTGTGTCTTCTAACGAGGCGACCCGCATGAGGATGCCATGAACGTTCGCGGGAACAGCATTTTTTGGGAAATCGAGATACATTTCCTCAGTGCTGATCTGGATGAAAACTTTCGATTCACCCTTGAAGTTGATGGACCATTGGAAACGCTTTTCGGAAAACCCCAGGATTTTCAATGTTTCCACCGCTTCTTCGATTCTATCAGCAGCAATCACAATATCGACATCCGCAGTGGCCATCGGTTCTTCCGCCCAGTGGTTGACCGCGAGGCCACCGATCATGCACCAGGAAATTTCACGCTCCTCCAAAGCCGCGACGAGGCGGGAGACGTCCTTCGCCCCTCCCAGTGTTTGCCAGTCGTAAAATTGCCGTTGGGTCAAGAACTTGCGTGTTAGTGATGAGATGCGCGGATTTGAAAAAAGGGAACTCAAGAAACCGCAGCCACGATCTTGCGGGCACCATCGGCCATGTCATCGGCGGCCACGATATCGAGGCCGGACGCTGCCAAGGTTGCTTTGCCCATTTCGACGTTGTTGCCTTCAAGACGGACGACGAGCGGAATCGGTAGACCGGTTTCCTTGGCCGCGGCGATTACGCCCTCGGCAATGACGTTGCAATCCATGATGCCGCCGAAAATGTTGATCAGGATGCCCTTCACGTAGGGATCGCCGAGTATGATCTTGAACGCGGCGGTCACCTGCTCTTTCGAAGCTCCGCCGCCGACGTCGAGGAAATTGGCGGGCTCGCCGCCGTAGTGCTTGATGATATCCATCGTGGCCATCGCAAGGCCGGCGCCGTTCACGAGGCAGGCGATGTTGCCATCGAGGCCGATGTAGTTCAGCTCATGTTCGGAAGCGGCGACTTCGCGCGGGTCTTCCTCGGACTTGTCACGCATCGCAACGATGTCGGGATGGCGGTAGAGCGCGTTGTCATCGAAGCCGAACTTCGCGTCGAGGGCGAGGACCCGGCCATCGGGAGTGGTGACAAGCGGGTTGATCTCAAGCATCGAGCAATCACATGAGATGAAGAGCTTGTAGAGATTTCCCAACAGCTTCGCGAATTGTTTGGCGATGTCGCCGGTCAAGCCAAGGGCCGCGGAGAGTTTGCGGACTTCATAGCTTTGCAGCCCGAGCAAAGGATGCACGAACTGGCGGATGATTTTTTCCGGAGTGTTGTGGGCCACATCCTCGATGCTCATGCCGCCTTCGGTGGAGGCGACGATCACCGGCCGGCAGGTCGCGCGGTCCATGAGGATGGCGAGGTAATATTCGTGCGAAATGTCCACCGCCTCGGCGACCATGACTTTGCCAACCAGTTTGCCGGCCTCGCCGGTCTGCACGGTCACCAGCGTTTGGCCAAGCATTTTACCGGCGAACTCGGCCGCTTGTTCGGGTGAGTCGATGAGATGCACGCCACCTTTGAAACCGTTTTTAAAATGGCCCTTACCCCGTCCGCCGGCATGGACCTGCGCCTTGATCACCAATTTCGCGCCTGGAAACGATCGCGCCACGGCTTCGGCCTCCGCGGGTGTCGAGGCTACCCCACCCTTCGGGCTGGGAACTTGGAAGCGATCGAAGAGTTCCTTGGCTTGGTATTCGTGGATATTCATGGTGCAAAAAACCGCGCGCGCTGAAGCGGGCGGACGCTATTCACGGCGGGCAAGCCGGGTCAAGGCCGGATGAACATCGAACGTCGAAGATGGAGCGCCGGACGCCGAAAGGGAAGAAATCAGCGGCCGGAGCCCGAGATCATGTTTTGCAGGGTCGTGTTGAACTCGACGGCCGCGGCCAGATCGGTGAGCGGAATGTGCATCCGGTAGCGCCAATAAAATGGCATGATGGCCGGCACGTTGATCCGTTCCGCGTGGAGGTCCGGATTGCGGATTTTTTCGTCCATCGCCAGCAATTCCTGGAGGGGGAAAATCGCCCACATGGCAGGAAGTTCGAGATGCTGCCAAATGATTTTCATCGCCACCTCGCCGGAGAGATCGGAAGCCGGGGAGTTGATTCCGAACATCTGCCGGGCGAAGCGGGCGGTGAGGCCGGGGTCTTCCTTCCACCACTCGCGGAGCGTGGGCATGTCGTGAGTCGATGGACTGACCACGCTCATGTAGGGAACGTGGCCGGGATCCGCAAATTCGATGCCGGGGATTTTCGGCATGCGCTGGATTTCCAACGACAGGATGCCCAGCTCCTTGAGAACTCCCGGCACGCGTGCGGGAACCATGCCAAGGTCTTCGCCGCACAATAGCATTGAACTCGCCTGGCGCATGGCCGGCAGCTTTTTGTAAGCCTCGCCTTCCCAGAAGTTCTCCTGCCGCTTGTAAAAATAATCGTTATACAACTCCTCGATCCGCCAGCGATTGAAAGGATCGAGATCCTTGAACGAAGTCGTCGCCTGCAGTGAACAGCGTGGATGAAAGAGCGTTCCCTGCGAGCCCGGCACTTCGAAGAACAAGACATTGCTGACGCAGTCCATCAGTCCCACTTTCACGGCATCGTTCTTTGCATCGTCCGCGAAAAGTTTGGCGATTTTCCGCTGAGTGGAAACTTCGTCGCGCAATTGGAAAAAGCCGTGGCCGCAGTCGTGGAGATAGTTGTCCTTCACCCACCCTGAGGCGTCTCCGAAAATTTCTGTTAGATGGGAATCGCGGATGTATGGCTTGCAAAAGCGGTTGTGGTCGAAGGCGATTCCGCGCGAACGGATTTCATCGATATGAATCGGCATCGCCGGATCGAAGTAGCCCATGATCCCCTCGACCTGGTCATAGGGAACCTGCCAGATGCGGAAAAATCCGAGGATATGGTCAATCCGGTAAGCGTCGAAGTAACGGCTGAGCTTGGCAAAGCGCGAACGCCACCACGCGTAGTCGTCGAGCTGCATCGCTTCCCAGTTATAGGTCGGGAATCCCCAGTTCTGGCCTTTGACGGCAAACGCGTCGGGCGGTGCTCCGGCTTGTGCATCCATCTTGAACAAATGCGGAGCCGACCATGCCTCCACCGACTGGCGGTCGATTCCTATCGGCAAGTCCCCTTTCAGCGCGATCCCCTGCGCGTGCAGGAATGCCGTGGCATCCGCGAGTTGCTTGTCCAACTCCGCTTGCAGCCAGATGTGAAAAGCAACGTCGGCCCACTCGGCATGGCCTTCCTCCGCACATGAGCGCACGGCTTTGTCCTCGTAGCTTGCCCATTGCCGCCATTGGCTGAAATCGGCGGTGCCATAAAGGTCGCGCTTCACGCGGAAGACGGCGTATGGAACCACCCAGTCGGAATTTTCTGTTAGAAAATCCAAGTACAACGCGCTCTTCGTGATCGCGCTCCGGTGTTTTTCGAAAATCCGCTTCGCAAAGACGAGTTTGGTTTTGATGACCTTCTCGTAGTCAACCGTGTCACTTGCATTCAACTTCGTCTTCGCGTCGGCCAACTCGCGCTTAAACTCCGCCGGCATCGCATAATCCAGGGCATCTATCCGCAGATAGAGTGGATGCAGCGCGAAAACGCTGATCGCCGAATACGGATACGAGTCGGTCCAATCGAGCGAAGAGGTTGTGTCATTGATCGGCAGAATCTGGATCATTTTCAAACCAACGCCGTGCGCCCACTTGGCAAGCGGCTTGAGGTCCGCGAATTCGCCAACGCCAAGGCCGTCGGCGCTTCGCAACGAGAAGACCGGGATCGCAACACCGGCACCGCGGAAGAGTCCTGCGGTCGGACGGCGGAAGCATTCGTCGGTCACCTGGACCCATTGGCGTACGGCTTGGGTCCGGGAGGGCAGCCGCCGGTTCTCGCCCAGCTCCACGCTGGTCACGCACCGCAAGGCGGCGTCGAACAAGGCGTATTTGTATTCGATCTCCCAATCCGTCGGCAGATAAAGATTCGCTTCCCAAACATTCGGCGCGGTTTCCTGCAGGGGAACCGCCGAGTGCCAGCCCCATCCTCCGAGTTCACGAATGCCACCCATCAAACAGGGCACCTTGCCCGGTGGCAACGCGGCCATCCGGAGTTGAAAGCAATGATTCGCGTTCGGCGGTTTGGGTGCCTCGGAATATACGGATTTTCCCGGATGGATGACCCTGAAAGCGTAGGTCTCAAAGGCGTAGTCCACTGTGCCCGCCGAGCACCAAGTATCTAACAGAAGCAGGACATCCTGGTTGTCCAAATCGGCTTCGGCGGAGCGGACGGGTTGCCATTCATCGCGAACCACTCCGGTCGCCTCCTGACGAAGCTGATAGTTGTATTCGATGCGGAAGCGGCCGGCGCCGCGGAATTTCAACTCGACCTGCCATTGCCCTTCGTTGAGCCATTTCAACGGGGCGCTTTGGTCGATGCGGACACCCCCCAGCACCAGCGAGTATTTCAGCCAAAGCGCCTGGCCCTGCACCGTATGATAATTCAGCCGGAAAATGATCTTCATGGGTTCTGACAAAGGATGACTGTCGGTGAATGTCCGGCAAGGAGCGTCGCTTGGCGACTGAAAAAGCATCCTCACAGCCGCAGCGACAAGGAGCTTCAACCCGATTCCTAACAAGGCCGGGTGACGGCATGCCTGAACCCTTTTTCGCACACGCGGATGCCCCCG
This sequence comes from Akkermansiaceae bacterium, assembly GCA_031371445.1. Taxonomy (GTDB): domain Bacteria; phylum Verrucomicrobiota; class Verrucomicrobiia; order Verrucomicrobiales; family Akkermansiaceae; genus Luteolibacter. Next base: position 16,210 of record JANMJQ010000053.1, on the reverse strand, counting down.
CCACTTCCTGCGTTTCTCCTGTCCCGCTTCGTTACTTTCCCTCTAGAATCGGCCCATGCCACGCATCCTGCTTGTCGAGGACGAACCTGCCATCGCGGACACGCTGGTGTATGCGCTGGAGAGCGAGTGCCATCAGGTGAGTCATGCGCTGACGGGTGCCGCGGGGATGGAGCTTCAGAGAAAGCAAGCCCACGATCTGGCGATCCTGGACGTGGGCTTGCCGGACATGACGGGCTTCGACCTGTGCCGCCTGCTGCGGGAGGACAGCGGGATTCCGATCCTTTTCCTGACGGCGAGGGATCGGGAACTGGACCGGGTGCTCGGTCTGGAAATAGGGGGGGACGATTACGTGACCAAGCCATTTTCCCCCCGCGAGGTGGCGGCTCGGGTCCGCGCAATCCTGCGTCGCTCCGCCGTCCAGCCGAAAGAGCCTGCACCTACGCAGGGCGGAATTCCCCCGCTGGCCGTGGATGAGGTGGCGAAGCGCATCGTCTGCGGCACGGTGCGGATGGATCTGACTGCCCATGAGTTTCGCCTGGCGGTGGTGCTGGTGAAACATCCGGAGCAGGTGTTCTCCCGCAACCAACTTCTGGACCACGCATGGGACGATCCGGGGTCGGTGACGGACCGCACGGTCGATGCTCACATCAAGAGCCTGCGCGCCAAGCTGCGGTCGACGGCACCCGGCGCCGAGGAGATGATCCAGACAAGGCGTGGATTGGGCTATTCGTATTCACCCTCAGGCTGCTGAGAAAATGAGGCTTTCGAGGATCACCCTGGTCATCATCGCGTTGATCATCGCTGCGGGGTTCAACCTGCTGGTGCGCAATCAGCTCGCGGACGTGGAGCCGCAGCTTTTCCAGGCGACCGAAGAGGCGATGGTGGATACGGCGAATATCCTGGCATCGTTCGCCGGGAGCCAGTTTCGCAATGGTGGCTTTGAGGGGGAGAATCTGAAGAAAGGGATGGAAGAAGCGCACGAGCGGGTGCTCAGCGCTGCCATATTCAAGCATCCAAAGGTGGCGGTGGGGATGGATTTCTACGTGACGGATGCGAAAGGGAAGCTGCTGTTCGACTCGAAACATCCTGAGCGCGTGGGCGAGGATTATTCCCTGAAAAGGGACGTTTATCTCACGCTGAATGGGAAGTACGGCGCACGTAGTAGCAGGACGAACGAAGAAGATGATACCACCTCCGTCCTGCACGTCGCGGCATTGATCGGCCAACCTGACGCACCGCTTGGAGTGCTGACGGTTTATAAACCCCAGGCGGACGTGCTGCCCATCATCCGCAGGCGCGTTTCGGAAATTTGGTGGGGCACCGGACTGGTGGGCGGCGGGATACTTTTCTGCGTGGTGGTGGTTTTCATCTGGCAATACCGCCCCATCTCGAAGCTGACGGAATACGCCCGTGGAATCGAGCAAGGAAAGCGCGAGCCGCTGCCCTATCTGGGGCTTGGGCGTGAGGTGAACACTCTGGCAAGAGCTTTGGAAGCCATGCGCGAGGCGCTGGAGGGACGGCAGTTCGCGGAGCGATACGTGCGGACGCTCACCCATGAGATGAAAAGCCCCTTGGCGGCGATCCACGGAGCGGCGGAACTGCTGAACGAGGACACGGGCGCGATGCCCGAGGCCAACCGGAGGAAATTTCTCGAAAACATCCGCGCCGAGACGATGCGCGCCGACCGGCTGATGACAAGACTCATGGAGCTTTCCGCGCTGGAGGGAAAAACGAAGCTCAATGCCAGCGAGACCATGGACCTCGCGCAAGTGGTGAAGCGAGCAGTCGATGAAGCGCAGGCAATGGCGGAGTTGGCCGATGTGAAACTGGATTTCCAACCTTCACCGGAGCCGGCGGTGGTTGCCGGAGACCCGTTCATCCTGCGTGCGGCTGCGACGAACCTGCTGGAAAACGCCATTGATTTTTCTCCCGCGGGCCAGGTGGTTGCTATCTCCATCGAAACGAAAGACGGGACCCACAGGCTGTCCATTGAAGACAGAGGAGAGGGCATCCCCGAGTACGCACGGGGGAAAATCTTCGAACGTTTCTTTTCCCTCCGGCATCTGAGGACGGGGCGAAAAGGGACGGGTCTCGGTCTGACTCTGGTGAAGGAAGCGGCGGAGCTGCACCAAGGGACGGTGACGATGGAGGAAAGGGAAGGCGGAGGGACGCGGTTTGTGATTTCGATTCCAAGTGCTTAGCGAGCGCTGGTTTCCGGATTCTCCGTTTTTTCACACGACCTTCATAAAACCCTCACCGGCCGGCATTGCATTGGGGACATCCGATGCACGAATTGCTTTCACCCGCCGCTGAGACCCTGACCGCCCCCTCCACGAAGGAAATGGGGCGAAGGGCGATGGTGACGGCACTTGGATTCGCGCTCTACGGGTTCACGGTCGGTTATTGGCGCTCGCCGATGATGGGGGTCTTCGTGGCGCTGAAAATGCCTTTGCTGATCGCATTGACTCTGGGCTGCAACGGGATGCTCAACGGTTTATTGGGAATTTTGCTCGGTAGTGGACTTGGATTTCGCCAGTCCCTTCATGCCCTGCTAAGCGCCTTCGCGATCTCGGGACTGATCCTCGGGGCGGTGGCTCCCGTGACTTTCTTCCTGGCGGTGAACGTGCCAAGCGCGGACTCGCCACAAGCGGCCTCCGCCCACGCGGCGTATTTGCTGACGCATGTGTTCATGATTGGCATGGCGGGTCTGACCGGCGTGGTGCGCTTGGCGAAACTGCTGCGATTATTCTGCGCGTCTCCAGTTGCCGCGAACTCGACCCTTGCGGCATGGATTGGCGGAAACGCGATACTCGGGATGCAATTTTCCTGGATACTCCGGCCATTTTTCGGAACGCCGAAACTTGAGGTGGCCTTCCTTCGCGAAAACCCGATGCGGGGAAGCTTCTTCGAGGCGGTGTGGTCATCGCTGAAACGAATCGCCAGAGAAATTCCGCCCGAGGGCCTGATCGGGATCGCGGGAGGTGGCGCGGTGACACTCATTCTTATCCATCAAATCAGAAACCAACAAAAGAAACGCAAGCCATGAACGACAACCAGGAAACACAACAACCCAGCCCGGCCACTCCGCCGCCGCTGACGCAGACCCATCACGAACCCTCTTCGATTTCGGAAAATCCCGGCATTCGCGATCTATTCGAGGCGCTGTTGCGGAGACCCGCGGAGCTTGCGCGGCACAAGGCGTCCGGTGAGCGCTCGACCCTGCTGGGCTTCGGTCTGATCGCGGTGGGTTCCATTCTCGTCTTCGGCTTCGTGCTAGGGACCTTCGCCTATGGAAGCCAGATGTGGGCGGCTCCTTTGAAACTGGGTGCGGGTCTGCTCTTCGCAGGGTTGATCTGTTTTCCCAGCCTGTATATTTTCTCAAGCTTGGCTGGCTCGCGCGCGACAGCCTCGAAAATAGCAGGCCTGCTCGGAGGAATGTTCGCGCTTTGCGGGCTGCTTCTGTTAGGTTTTGCCCCCGCTCTGTGGATTTTCGCACAGGGCACGGCATCGTTCGGATTCATGGGATTCCTGGCCATCGCCTCGTGGCTGGTGGCATTGGCGTTTTCCTATCGATTCCTGCGGATGGCGCTGCGCGAAACAGGGGCAACCCAAAATGCGCCGCTGCTCATCTGGGTTTCCATTTTCCTGCTGGTGACTCTCCAGTTTACCACAAGCTTGCGGCCCATACTCGGACGCTCCGACAAATTCCTGACCACGGAAAAGAAATTCTTCCTCCAGCACTGGGCGGACACCATGGGCGAAAGCCTGATCGAGAACACATCCGTCGAGGCGAAAAACGAAGCGGAGAGCATCCCAAAGCGCGGAGAGGAATAGAATCCTTCCAATGAGTGAAAATGACTTCCCGGGCCTGTCAGCGACTTGGCCCCGGCTCCAGATAGAGAATGCGCAGCGACGCGATATTGACATAGTTGAAGCTCTCCTTGCCTCCGCCCAATCCGGAGGTGTATCGCTCGTTGCTTTGAAAGTAGCTCATGTTGCGCGAATAGGGATCTTCTGAAATCCGGATGCGATACGATTCGCCTTTTTGCAGATCGACGGAAATGGCGTTGGAGAGATCCCAGCGCTGCCAATCGCCCGAGTGTGGCATGACCAGGTAGCTGGCGGCAATCGGATCGGGCTTCGGGATTTGGAAGACTTCCAATCTCTTGACCGCACAGGTGACGCCCGTGTTGACCGGCCCGGCGCCATTTGAAAATTCGGCACGGATGACATGCCTGCCGGAAAGCGCGGCCTTGAACTCCTTCGACTCAAGGCTGTGATCCGGATTGCCCCAATTTTCAAAATGATGGCCGCCAACAAGATTACCACCTTGATTCACCAACTCCGATGCCGGAATCACCTGTTGCTGTTCTTTGGTCCGGTATGATCGTGCGGGCGTTGGATGGGAAGCAAGTCGCCCGTTGGAAACCGCGGCCACCGAGTAATCATAGACGACCTTGTCAAATGCCTTCGATTCAGGATCGGTCCAATTGGTGGTGGCCACGTTTTTCGCAATGAGTTTTCCATTCCGATAGATATTGAAAACAACATCAGTCCCAGCCGCTTGCCGGAAGTGAAGCGTCAGCATTCCGTCAGCGGCCGTGATCGGAGTTTCATTCCACTCGGGTTGGAGTGGGCTGAAAAGCGCGTCCTCATTGGCAACGTTCACGCGATTTAGCGAAGTGCTGAATTTCCCGCTTTTGGCCGCTACAAGCGTGAGATCCCATACATTATCCGGATGAAGCGCTTCCTCGGCAACATAGTCATCGAAGTTCATTGACCCATTCAAGCGAAGCGAAGTCACCTCACAAACACCGCTTGCAAACGATCCCTTTGCGGGAAGGTGGAGAATCACTTTGCTTTTCGTGCCGCGAAATGAAAAGTTGGCCAGTTCAATCACATCGCTCTCCCCGAACATTCCATTCCGCAGATTGGCGGTGATCATTGGCCGGAAGCGGATCCCATCGCGCGAAGTCTCAAGACCGAACACGACATCCTGAACCATGGAAAGGTATCCCGCCACCGACCAAAGCTGCCGTTGCGAGTTGATCACCGGACCTTGGCGCGGACCTTGCGAAACCTGTGCCTTGCCGCTAATGAAATCGTAATTTTCCATGTTCGACAAATTGGCTCCTGCCAGCTTGGTGAGCGCTTCGATGCCTGATTCGATGGCCGCGGTGTTGCATGCAAGCTTCGCCGATTTCAACCAATACGCGGTGGCGAAAGGCCAGACACTTTGGTTGTGATAAATGGGCACGCTTCGTTCCTCGGGCCAAACCACCGGCGGGCCAAAGGGGCCTACTGGATAATGTTCCAGAATACGTTCCGCCCTCCCCACGCTGGCGACACCCGACAAGATGGCAAGCGATTGGCCCATCAAGTCATAGCGATCGACCGCGATACTATGGGTCCCGTCGTCGGAAAGAAGATAGGTCCGGTAGAGACCGGCGGCTTCGTCGAAAAAGTTCCGGTTGATGGAGGTTTGAAGGGCCTGCGCCCATTGCCCGTATTTCGTCTGAGCCGCCCGATCCTTCAGCAAGCCCGCATATTCGGAAGCGGTCTGCAGCAAGAGATAATACGAGGCATTGACCGACACCGCTTTTGACATCGCGATGGCCATGACGTTCTTCGCAGTCCAGCCGGGATACGTTTGCTCGCGCCAATCCAGGAAAGAATGCTCGCCGCGATAAAGGCCGTCGACGGGATCGAAGACCAGGCGCCGGTCCTGCTCGATCGTATCGCGCATGATCGGATAAACCTTCCGTAAAAATTCCTCGTGCTTCGCTTTGGGAAGATAATTCAAAGTCTCGCGCGCGCCGAGAACCCACACCACACGGTCCGTTGAAACCGGATAGCTCCCGCCCGAGCCGGTGTCCTGGACCATTTGATTGGGATAGCCGCCTTGGATACCCGGCTTTAAAGAGGACGTTTTGAAAAACAACGAATTCGTGGCGCGGGCCGGATCGAATCCAGCGAGTCCCAGTTGCACGGAATAGGAAAGATCGCGGGTCCAAACGTAAGTCCATTTCGCACCCGTTTGATAGGCATCGATGGGAATCGGACTGCCACTTGAATAAGCTCCGTCGCTGATGGACGCGACCGAGTTTTGCAATGCTTCGTGAATGGCGAGCGCATACAAGGCATCGAAGGCGAGGTTTCCGGTCCGGCAGCGGGCGTGATTTGAATCTTCCGGAAAAGTGATCTGCTTGTCCGCCGGTTGATTGTCACGCAGGTCGGCCTTCGTCGAAAGCTGGTAACTCCGGAGCTCGCCGTCACCCGTGAGGGTCATCGTTGCAAGCGAATCGGCGAAGCTTGCTGATTTCAACTCCTCGGCCGCAGAGCCGATGGACCCGAAGCAGCAAAGCCACGCGACGAGGGTAAGGCAGGATTTCATCTGTGCAAATTCGATCCAAAGACGCAAGGAAGGTCCAGCTTTACCATCCCCCAAATGGATGACTGGATTTCGCCTTTGGTTTAGAGTGAAATCGAATCATGACCCTCGCCCGCCGCCTTATTTTCTTCCTCGCCACACTGGTCTTGCCTGCCCTTGGCGGAACGATGGTCTCGCTGGACTCCGATTGGAAGTTTTTCCAAGGCGATGCTCCGGGCGCGGAAAAGGCCGGCTTCGACAGCTCGGCCTGGCGAAAGGTCGATGTGCCCCACGATTGGAGCATCGAAGGCAATTTCGACAAAGCCGCGCCCGCTGGCGGAGCGGGTGGATGGCTGCCGACCGGAGTGGCTTGGTATCGGAAGGAAATCAAAAATGCCCGGCCTTCCGCCGGTGAACATGTTTGGGTGGAGTTTGATGGCATCATGGCGAACAGCGATGTCTGGCTCAATGGCCAGCTCTTGGGACATCGGCCGAACGGATATGCGAGTTTCCGCTATGAATTGACAAAACTGTTAGATCCGGCCGGCACCAACGTGTTAGCCGTTCGCGCGGATACATCCGCTCAGCCTGCCTCGCGGTGGTATGCCGGTGGAGGAATCTATCGCCATGTGCGACTCGTGACATCGCCCGCGCTGCATATTGAGCCATCGGGAGTAGCGGTCACCACCACCGCCGCGGACGAAAAGGAAGCCACGTTGAAAATCGAAACGTCGATTAACAACAGTTCCGACAAACCGGAGACATTGGTGATCAGTTCCCTCGCCATTGACACCGACAAGAAAGCTTCCCCGCTGGCCGATTCCAAGATCACGCTGGCCGCGGGCGAACACAAGGCGGTGAGCCAGGAAATCAAGATTTCCAACCCGTATCTTTGGGGTGTTGAAAGCCGGCAACTTTATTTGTTGGCGACACGCATCACGGTTGAAGGAATTGTAGTCGACGAAGTAAGAACTCCATTCGGTATCCGCACCGCGGAATTCCGCTCGGAGACGGGCTTCTGGTTGAATGGAAAAAACATCAAACTCAAGGGAGTCTGTCTCCATCAGGACGGCGGCGCCGTTGGAGTAGCGGTTCCATTGGCGGTATGGGAACGCCGTCTCAAGACATTGCAAGAACTCGGCGTGAACGCAATCCGCACGGCACATACTCCATCGGCGCCGGAGTTTCTCGATCTTTGCGACCGCATGGGCTTTCTGGTGATGGATGAGTTCTTCGATTGTTGGGAAAAGGGCAAGAATCCGCACGACTACCATCTCTATTTCAAGGAGTGGTCACAACGGGATCTGCGCGACGGAATCTTGCGCGACCGCAACCATCCGAGTGTCATCCTCTACAGTGTCGGCAACGAGATCCATGACACGGGCGATGCCGAAAAGGCGAAGGCGATTCTCGCAGGTTTGGTGAAAGTCTGCCATGAAACGGACCCGACCCGTCCGGTCACACAGGCATTGTTCCGGCCGAACACCACGGGCGATTACACCAACGGTCTTGCGGACATGCTGGATGTGATCGGCACCAACTATCGTGACAAGGAATTGTTGGATGCATGGAAAGCCAAACCCGGCCGCAAGATCATTGGGACCGAGCAGGGTCACGAACGCTCGACATGGCTGGCCTGCCGAGACAATCCGCAGCATGCCGGGCAATTCCTGTGGACGGGCATCGACTATCTCGGCGAGTCCCGGAGCTGGCCGCTCACCGTGTTCAATGGCGGTCTGTTAGATCGTGCGGGTTTCGTGCAAGCGCGCGGCTACGAGCGGCAGAGCTGGTGGAGCGAGCAGCCGATGGTGCGGGCCTTCCGGCGCGTCGGTGTGACCGCCGAGACACCGGCTGACCCGGGATACGAAGCACTTGAGTGGCAACGCAGACAGGTTTTGTTTCCGGATTGGAATCCAACGAACCCGGCCGCGCACGAGGAGAACGTCGAAGTCTATAGCAACGCCTCCGAGGTTGAGCTTTTACTTAATGACCAATCGCTTGGCAAAAAGGCTGTCCGCAAGGATGGCGCAGCGCTCAATTGGCAAATCCCCTATCAAGCGGGGAAACTCGTCGCAATCGCCCGCACCGATGGGAAGGAAGTCTCCCGCGATCAGTTGCAGACCGCTGGCAAGGCGACAAAAATCGATTTGCTATGCGACACCAGATCGATCGGCACGTCGTTCGATGATGTGGCCAACATCGAGATCCAAGTGCTCGATGAAAAAGGAACTCTGGTCCCGACTGCCAGCGATCTGATCAAGTTCAGCGTAAGCGGACCCGGCAAACTGATCGCTGTGGACAGTGGTTCGGTCGTTAGCACCGAGCGTTTCCAAGCCGGCGAACGACAAGCGTTCCAAGGCCGCGCGCTCGCCATTATGAGGGCCACTGGTGAAGGAGAGATTACTCTAACAGCAACGGCCGATGGTTTGCAGGCGGGCTCGCTGAAAGTGAATGGAAGGCGTTAGAACAACTTAGTTAATAGTTTGGTCGTTCTCCATGTCCCAACGGGACAACCTATAACAGCCTGGGGCAAACGAGGCACGAGTGCCGCCCCAGGGTTTGATTCGCAAAGCTAGACCCTCTGCCAGAATTCTTTGCCGAAACGTTTGGATTTTCCAAGAGATTGAACAGGAGGAAGCAGAGGCAAGGGAGGAAGAAAGTCATGTTCGACCCTTTGGGCCTTCTCGGACGGCCATGCCATTATTTAAATTACCCTAAGGCTTGCCGTGCGCCTTGCGCCATTTCGGATATTCCTTTTCCAACAGGTTCTGTGGCCAATCGCCAAGCCAGGTATAGCCGTTGCGCCGTTCGTAACCGATTTTCGAGTAGTCGTATAAAATGCTGCTGTCGCGGTCGCTGAAGATCGGGCGGTCGGTACTGATCTCATAAAACCGGGCCCAGATGGGAGGAGCCGCGGGGTCCTCCACACAGCGGCGGTCCTTGCCACCCGGCGCTTTGTCATCAGCCACCTCGACAACCTTGTGACCGGTGATTTTCACGCGATCGAACCATGCCACCGCGCCATCGATGGCTGCCACCGTTGAATCATCCGGATGATCGAGGCTCATCAGCAGTTTGACGATACCCACCGATTCGCTGCCGCTGAGTCCCATCGGCTCGAAAGCGCGCGCGGACCGCGGGCTGTAGTCGAGTTCATCATGCTGCGCGCACCACACGGTCGGCTTGCCGACTTTCTTGACCTGGCATTTCAAGATGCATTGGACACCGCGGTCGAATGCCTTGGCACAGGCCTCGCGCTTTTCCTTTTGCACGAAAGCATAATGTTCATCGGTCGAGACTTCGCGGATGAAATTCATCAGGTTCACCATCGCGTTGTCATTGAAGGTGATATACCGGTGATAACTTTCATCCGGCGGATACGACTGCGGCCAGCCACCGGTCGGGTATTGGGCCTTGAGAATATAATCGAGCCCGCGGTCGAAGGCGCTGGCATAGGATGCGTCATGGGTAGCGACATGTATCCGCGCCAGGAAGCGCATTTCGTTCATGGTCGCGTTGTTGTCAAAGGTCGGGGAATTCTTTTCCGGCTTCCCGCCAGCTTTCGTGGTATCGATATTTTTCGGCCAGCCGCCCAAGTCGCATTGATAGGAAAGAATGGCAGCGGCCACTTGCTTCGCCTCGGGCTCCGCGAACCAAGTGTCCGGCTTTTTCAAGTAATCCGCCGGACCCGGGCGCGCGATTACGCCTTGGACCAGGAGAATTGCTGTGAATGCAGATATAAGTGCCGTCTTGTTCATCGTTCAGAGTTGATCGAAATTCATGCACCCGGTTTCATGGTGACTTGGATCGGTGATGCCAAGCCTTGCGCAAATTGAGTGACGTGCTTTTTCCATGTCTCGGCATCCGTGAATCGGCCGGCCTTGTCCCAGCAAAAGCCCGCCCAATAGGTCAACACGCCGGCATCACCAACCTTCGCGAGAACCAGTTGATTGAGATCATCTTCCGCGTGCCCTGAAAAATCCGCAGGTCGCGTGAGAATTGCCAGGCCTTGGTTGCCTGCGTTTTTTTCCATCTTTTCCCACTTCGCCAGCCAGCCTTGGGCCGCATCCATCTCGAGCTTTTCACCCGCCGCCTTTTTCAGACCGATGGCAACCGCAGGCGTCGCGCCGGAAAACTTGTAGTGGCTTTCGAAGCGATCGAACTGCTGGCCCGCGTCCAGTGAGATGCGTTTGGTTTCACCCGCCACATTCCCATAAGGAGCGTATTTCAACTCGAAGAGAATACGAACCGGTCCGTTCGCGAACACGTTTGAATCGATGAAATTCGAGGAGGTTACAAGTTTGCCATTCTCCCAGATTCCATTGCCGCCACAGCCCCGGCTCTTGCCTGCGGAATAAAAATCCGCCCCTTCGCCTTGATCGACATGGTAGTCATCCGCCAGATACCAGTCGTTGATGATCATCTTTGGCGTGCGCTTGGACCAGATGTCGATGGTGCTGCTCGTCAGCGGTTCGCCTTTCCACGTTTCCAGCGCCTTGCCGTAGGTGCGATGGGCGATCATGTCGTTTTCCCATGCGAAATCATCGAAGCGCTCACGGACAAAACGCCCGAAGGCTTTGTATTGGTCTTTCGAATACACCTGCTTTTCACCCACGCTAAGGGTGAAGGTCTTTGTCTCGTTGGCCGCGAAATCCGCTTGAAAAATAACGGCATCGAATTCCCGCAGCTCATCGCCATCGTTGTCGATCGCCTGGCAGATCAATTCCTTGCCAGCAGAGTCCTTCACATGAACCAGGTTCAGTGACTTTGCGGCGAGGAGCGAGAGATCCTTCGCAGGGATTTCGATGGTTTCCGACTGACGTGCGAGTGGCAGCTTGTTCGCGGCGGTTACCTCGATTTGCGCGGCCGCATGGGTGACCGGAGAAAATCCGATGAATGCAACACAGACGAAGGTATTGGCAATGGGTTTCATGATAGTGGCAAGGACTCCAACGTCGGACCCTGCACCGCTCTTTCAAAGTCAATTCCATCGTCGAAACGGCATTTGAAATTCCTCGCCATGACAACCTTGCATATTCCATCCGGTAAAATCCGGTCCACTAACCCAAGTGGGTTACCCTCCCGTCAAAGCCGCAGCCCGCTTCAAAGTTTCCCTCGCGGATCGTCGCGGGAGTCGCGGAATTTCATCGCCGCCTCGGTGCGGGAATGGACATGCAATTTCTCGTAAACCCGCCGCAGATGCACGCGGACGGTTTCCACGCTGATGCCGACACGGTCCGCGATTTCCTTGTTGGCCAAACCCTTGGTGAGAAACTCGAGGATTTCAGTTTCACGTTTCGACAATTTCACCACTTCCGCTTCCGGGGATTTCACGGGTTGATGGAAAGCTTCCACCACGCGGCGCGCGATTTCAGCACTCATCGGCGCCCCCCCGGACCTTACATCGCGGATCGCCTGCCGGACCTCTTCGGGCGTCGAGCGCTTGAGAAGATAGCCTGATGCGCCTGCCTTGAGAGCTGCAAAAATCTGATCATGGTCCCGATACACCGTCACCATGATCACCTGGATATCCGGAAGATGCTGCTTGAGCCGGGCTGTTGCCTGGATTCCCGACATGCCTGGCAAATTGATATCCATCAGCACTACATGCGGCCTGAAGGCATCGATCTTGGTAAGCGCTTCCTCCGCGCTCGTCCACACGCCGAGACAGCGGAAGTCCTCGGCTGACTCGACGATCTTGCGCAGTCCATTTCCCAAGGCGGCGTTATCCTCCACAATGGCAATGTTCGTCACGGGCTCTTGGGACATGGCGTTGGAAGATCAAAGGTGTTTGCCAGCGGCAGACAAGGGAAGAGTGAGAAAAACGATGGTACCCTTCGTGGGGCCGGTTTCGATCCGGCAAGAACCGCCGACTTCCTGCATACGTTGGCTCAGGTTGCCAAGACCATTGCCACCCTGGGCATATTCCAGGTTGAATCCCCGGCCATTGTCTTCGATGCAGATTTCCAGTGCTCCATCCGCCAAGGTAAAGCGCAACATCACCGTGGTCGCCTGCGAATGTTTCACCACATTGTTCAAAACTTCACGAGTTGCGAGGAAGACGGCGTGGCGCTGGCTGGTGGGCACCGGCAGATCCGGAATTTCGCGGGCGGTGTCGAGACGCAAGGGGATGCGGGCGATGTCCAGAAACTCGTGGGCAAATGCGGCGAGGTAGTCCACCAGGGATCGCAGCGTGTCCTCGCGCGGGTTCACGGCCCAAACGATTTCATCAAGGCTGCCGACGGCATGTTTGGTTTTAACCGACAACTGTTCGAGCGGCTGTTGAAACGGGGTTTTCTCGGCATCCTCGGCAGCGAGGGCGGCGAGGATCGATATCTCGGTAAGACTCGCGCCGAGATCGTCATGAAGGTCGCGTGCGATGCGCGTGCGTTCGCTTTCGCGCGCGCTGCGGATTTTCAATAATGCGATCCGCCGCTTCATGCGCAGCCGCGCGGCCAACCAGCCGATGCCGATGGCGGTCGAAAGAATAAGTGCGCCGCCGGATAAATAGAACCAGCCGGTTTCCCAAATATGTGGTCTAATGACCACCGGGATCCGTGCCGCCGAAGCGCTCGGCAAACCATCGCCATTTACCGCAACCACCTCGAAGGTGTATTTGCCCGGTGGCACCGCTTCGAAGGCGGCAACACGCTGCGAGCCGAGTTCGCGCCAGGCCTCGTCGAGGCCAGCGAGGCGGGCGCGATAGGTGACTTTTTCCGGTGCACCGAGGCTGATGCCAACGAAGTGAAATTCAAGCCGCGCGCGTCCGGGGCTCGTGGTGATGGTGCCCGATTCAGCCGGCTGCACCACGCCATTGGCGCGGACCTTTTGCAAATACACCGGCGGAGCGATCGTGTTCGCGGTGACAAGGTCCGGATGCACCCGCGCGATCCCGCCGCCGGTGGGAAACCAAAGGACGCCGTCATGCGCGCGCCAGCACGCGGGTTGGTATCCACCGACGCACTCGCGCGATGGCAAGCCGTCGGTATGATCCAACACCAACCAGCGCACCGGCAACGCCGGGTTGCGGAGATGGTTCAACAGTTCATTGCGGTCGGCGCGGATGATGCCACCGAGTGATCCCATCCACAAATGACCCATTTCATCATTAACGATGGATGTGAGGCGTGAATCGGGAATGCCATCATTCGCGTCGAAACAGGACCACGTTTCGCCATTCCACAAAAAGAGGCCGCCACCGAGAGTCGAGAACCAGTTTTCCTTTGCTGTTAGAGGCAATATCCCGGACACCCATTGATACATCAAAGCCTCGGACTTGCCGATGGTTTGAAATCCCTTTTCATCACCTAACAGAACCGTGCCGGTCGAACTCCCCGCGATGATCCGGCCATCGGAAAACGGGCTCAGCACGGTGACGTCGAGATCCCCCACTCCGCTTTCCTTTCCGTATTGGCGGACCGTTTCACCCACACTGGATGCGAGTCCCTGCGATCCACCGAACCAAAGGACACCCTTGGAATCCTGGGTGATCGAACGAACTTTCGATGGGATCTGGGTCTTGGCGAACTGCTGGCCGAAGCTGCCCTCTTCGAATTTGAAAACGCTGCCATCACGCGTCGCCACCCATAAGCGCGAGTCGCGGTCCTCAAACAAGGCGGCCGCGGGCCTTGGATTGACGGATCGTGTGAGTTCGAAATGTTGGAACCCATCCGCAGTCCATCGGTTGACTCCGCCACGCCGGTTCGCGATCCACCAGGTCCCCGCCCTGTCCTCACGCAAGGCATAAACGGCTCGTTCGGTCTGGCCCTGGTTGGCATCCGGCACTTCCACCCGCGCCTGGCGGATGCGGACCAGACCGGCGATCGGCGAAGCAACCCAGATGTTGCCTTCGACGTCTTCTAACAACTCATTGACCCCATAGCCCTGCCCGTTATCGGGAAGCTGGATCGCCACCTCCGGCTCACCGGGCTTTGCCACCGTCAGTCCACCCGAAACCCCGGCACTCCAAATCCTTCCCCGGCGGTCGTGCAAAGCGAACCGCGCGGTGCCATCCATCACCCTGCCGTCAAGCTGTTGCTTTTTCAGATCCTCTTCAAACTTACGCGACAGGTCAGATGCTGGCGTGACCCGCGTGATTTCACCGTTGGCATCGATTTTCTGAATCACCGGTCCGCTTTTGAAATAGATGATGCCGTCCGCGTCCTCGATCAACTGCGTGACCACCGGAGGCGCGGCGGTTCTGGAATCGTCCACGACTTGCGTGAATCGACCGAGGTTCGAGCGCAGCAAGCCGCCCTGATGCGTCGCCGCCCACACTTGACCACCGGATGTGGTGAAGAGCCTTGAGAACGCGAGACGGTTGCGCCTCATATCGCCCTCGGGTTCGATCACTTCGAATTCGAAGCCATCGAAACGCGCCACACCTTCCGCGGTCGCGACCCATAGATAACCATCGCTGGCTTGCACCAGTGAGCGAACCACATTGCCCGGCAATCCATCCTGGGATTGCCAGACACGCACCAGATATCCGGGTTCGTTGGACGGAACCTCCGCCGCATCGGCCCGGAGAATGCAGATTAACGAAAGGATGACAGCAAGGAATCGCACCGGCAGTGAAAATGAACAAAGCGGCGGACGATGTCGAGGGGTGCCTTGTCGAACACGCGGCCTCATTCTGAATTTTCAACCGCGAATTGACGCGAATGAACGCGAATAAGAGATCGTGGATTGTAGATCGTGGTTCGGTGAGGGACCGCTGGGCCAATCTGACTCTGGTTTCCGGAATCTGGTCTCTCGGTCTTCGTCGCCTGCAAATCGATCAATGCGGCGTTTTCAAATACGCCGCCAGCGGATGTCCCGGCAGCGATTGCAGGCCCTCGACCACGCGCGCCGCGTTGAAGGTGGCGCCAAGGTCGCTGGTGTGCGTCCCCTTGTCCGCGAAGAATGTTTCGACCTGAGCTTTGCCGGCTTTCTTATAGGCAGCGGTGATGAGCAGCGTGAGATCGAAATAGTGGGCATGATGGGCCTTCGCCACTTCTTCATCCCATTTCGCGATGCTCTCGAAATCCCGACCCGTTTCCCAACGCTGCTTGTGAGGGATCGGCGAACAGATGATGACCGTCGCTTTTTTCGCGCGCGCGTCATCGATAAACTTCGCGATATACCAACCGAAAGTGTGAACCTGTTCCTTCGACCCATCTGCCTTTGTGTCTTCTACGATTTCCGGTCCGGTACCAGCTCCATCCGCGCGACCCTTGTTCGCAGGATCGCCGATTTTGCCCTGGTCGTTGTGACCGAATTGAATGATCACGAAATCGCCGGGTTTGATGACGTCCACGACTTTTTGCCAGCGGCCTTCGTTAAAAAATGTGCGTGCGCTGCGTCCACCGATGGCGTGATTCACGACATTGATTTTGGTAGTGTCAAAAAAGGGCGCAATGCGCTCGCCCCAACCCCAGAGGCCGTCCTTGCCACCGCTGCGCACGGTTGAATCGCCGACGATATGAAATGTCGGCAATTGCGCGTTGGCTGCTTTTTCGACAGGCACCTTGGAAGCATCCACCACCGGTCGCTCGTCTTCGGCGGCGAAAAGAGTTCCTGAAGCGGCGATGGCAAGAATGGCGGAAAGACGCAAAAACATGGGTTTGAAGGTAACTGGAGGAAGCAACGCCCGCCAGCTTACCCGAACGGGGTAAATTGGCCACTTCAAAGGAGCGTCGATATTCTATCGACTGCGGATGGCGGACATTCTGTCCGCAGAGAACGGCGGACAGAATGTCCGCCGCCTGGAGGGTGGTTCTTTCTAGAGTCATGCGGTGGCGGCAAACTGCGTGCTACAGAGGTTGGGTTCGAGTTTAAGTGGCTTCGTGTGACCGCGGG
>JANMJQ010000041.1:0-6277 GCA_031371445.1 Akkermansiaceae bacterium | reverse complement strand
GCGGTCCGCATTGAGGCCGGGATAGACATTCACATACTTCTTCCCGCTCAACTCCTCGAGCTTGCGGAAGATGGGCGTGAAAACGTCGGTGGCGTAGTTGCTGGGCTTGTTCGAAAAGTCGGTGAAGCCTTTCGTGCCTTGGATGATCGAGCACGCGCGCTCGAAGCCCATGCCGGTGTCGACGTGCTTCGCGGGCAATTCACGAAATGAGCCATCGGCTTCCGCGTTGTATTGGATGAAGACGAGGTTCCAGATCTCGATGCACAGGTCCGAGTCGCTGTTGACGAGCTTGCCCTTTGAATCGCCTTCAGGTGTTAGATCGACGTGCAACTCCGAGCAGGGGCCGCAGGGGCCGGTTTCACCCATCATCCAGAAGTTGTCCTTCACATTGCCGTGGACGATCTGGATCTCCGGATCGCAACCCGCACTTCGGAACAACGCGGCCCAGAGATCCCATGCTTCCTGGTCGAACTCACCCGGATCGCCGGGCTTGGGCGCATAGACCGATGCATACAAGCGGTTCGCGGGAAAGCCCCATCGCCCGACGACGAGTTCCCAGGCCCATGCGATCGCTTCCTTTTTGAAATAGTTCCCGAAGGACCAGTTCCCGAGCATCTCGAAGAACGTGTGGTGATAGGTATCGTAGCCGACATCCTCGAGGTCGTTGTGCTTGCCACCGGCACGGATGCATTTCTGCGTATCAGCAGCGCGCGGTGGATTGTAGGGAGCCTTTTCGACACCGAGGAAATAGGGCACGAAGGGATTCATCCCCGCGTTCGTGAACAACAGTCCCGGCGATTGCGGCAACAACGACGCGCTGGGCACGATGGTGTGTTGTTTCTCTCGGAAAAAATCGAGGAAGCTTTGGCGGATTTCAGCGGCGGTCATGGGCGATATCTTTGAAGAGTGGCGGGGGCAAGATGCCCCCTGCAACGGTCTGGCGCGAGACGCGCCAGCCACAGCAGAAAGGGCGCGAAGATGGCGGCAGGCTGGGCTCGAAGTAAAGCGTTGCGCCGAGGATTTCACCAAGCCGCAATCCCTAGATCACTCCTCCACAGCCTGCGCCTTCAGAATTTCAGGCTCGATGGCCTTCGCGCGAGGCACCGGGGGCAGATCCTCGATTTCCTCCTCAACAGGCGCAGCCCGCAGTGGAGGCGGCTGTTCCTCTTCCACCGGCAATGCCCGCTTCGGCTTGACCAGCACCGCTTTGGGTGGCGGCGCTTCTTCGATAACAGCGGCCTTCTGCGGCTCGATTTTCATCTGGTCCTTTGTTGGCAGCGTCTGGCGCATGCGGATTTCGACCCGCCGGTTCACCGCTTGTTCCGCGGGCGTGCCGCTGATGACCAGTGGCTCAAAGCGACCGAAGCCGCGGGTGATGATTTTCGTAGGGTCCATACGCAGCGAAGCGACGAGGTAATTCTTCACGGCTTCGGCCCGTTTCACCGAGAGGTTCAGGTTGAATTCATCGCCGCCGACCAAGTCGGTGTGTCCTTCGATCCAGCAATAGAGGTTGGGATTCCGGTCCATCAGCAGGCCCAATTTCATGAGCCCCACCTTCGCGCTTTCCCGCAAGTCGGCGCTGTTGAATTCAAATAAGAGGTCGCTCGGCAGCATGGTTTTCTTGCCGACCAAGACGTTGGCGGGAAGGTCGAGCATGTTGTCCAGCGAGGTGATTCCATCGAGCGTGCCGTTGGCGACTTTGCCGTTGGCGCCCTTCTTGATCAAATCGTCGGTGAAATGCCCCAGTGCGTTGTCGTCCGCCTGGATCGCGCCCGGATCCACGGTCATTTGGCCTAGCTCGGCGGGCTTGATCGTTTCCGGCTGACGGCCCAACTCCGGCAAATCCATATCGACGTTGAACCCCGTGGCAACCTCCGGCGCGATCCCTTTCGGATCCCCTTCCATGGCCGGCTTTTCAATGCGCATCGCATACTCCGCCTCGAGAACCTGTGGCTTGATCTCGATTTCCTGGTCCTTCGGCAAAAGTTCCAGCAGCTCCACGTCATCGAGCAACTTCGCGGTGTCGGTCGGCGGCTTGACCACCTCCTCGGGCGGCAAGGCCTCCGCGATGGTGGGCGACTCGGATTCCGGCTGCCTGAGGACGATCGGCCGGGTGTTGAGTTCGTGGGGAACGTCGTTTGAAAACGCGAATTTCATGCGATCGAGCGCGAAAAACACGACCACGTGCAGCAAAACCGAGAGCAGCATCGCCACCGCGGCCCACCAGCCAAGATGGTTAGGGCCGGGCAGACGGTAGCCGCCGCCGCGCGAATCGCTCCACAAATACCCGTCGGCCATGCCGCTACTATACGCCGATCTAAAAGGCTGGCAATCACGGCGACCGGTGATTATTTTCAGGCTTGGTATCGAAATTGCTCATTACCAACTACCTCCAACATTATGGCTGCCAAGAAAACTGCAAAAAAAGCCGCGACTGCACCCGCGAAGGAAGCATCTGCTCCGAAAGCACCCGCGAAGAAAGCCGCAACCAAAGCTGCGAAGACCGCGACCAAAGCTCCCGCCAAAAAGGCCGAGAAGGCCGCGCCTGCCGCCGCACCCGCCAAGAAACCTGCTGCTGCAAAGCCGCCTCTGGATGCTCTCGCACGCGCCGCTTACCTCAATTATCGCCGCCGCGTCGAGCAAGGCCTGCCCGGGGATTCCCACGGTGACTGGCTCGAAGCCGAGCGGAAATTCAGCGACAGTTAACAAGCTGCCACGTTCCGGCTTGGACGCAGGGATAATCGTGGTCACAATCGCCGCGTGACCTCTTGCTCGTCCCTTGGCATCGGCTTGGCCGGATTCGGAACCGTCGGCTCCGGCGTGTGGAACACGTTGGAACGCAACGGCAAACTCATCACCCGCCGCACTGGCGGCGGGGTGACGCTGCATGTTGCCAAAATCCTAGTCCGCGATCCCGCGAAAGCCCGCGCCACCACTGGCGAAGTCCCCGCGGAGATTTTCACGACCCACTGGCGTGACCTCGTGGACGATCCGGCGGTCGATATCGTCGTCGAACTCATCGGCGGCACCACCGATGCCTTCGATATTGTTGCCGCAGCACTGCGGGCAAAAAAACCGGTTGTGACCGGCAACAAGGCCCTCCTTGCCGAACGCGGTGTCGAGTTGTTCGCGCTCTCGCGGGAAATGGACACGCCCATTCATTTCGAAGCGGCGGTCGCGGGCGGCATCCCGATCATCCGCACGGTGCAGGATTCCTTCATTGGCAACCGCATCCATTCGTTTTCGGGCATCATCAACGGCACCTCGAACTACATCCTCGGCCGCATGACCGATGCCGGGCTGACTTTCGAAGACGCACTCGCCGAAGCCCAATCGCTCGGCTACGCGGAGGCCGATCCCGCGCTCGACGTCAATGGTTGGGACGCCGCGCACAAGGCCATTCTATTGGCGACGCTCGCCTATGGATTTCCCATCGATCCCGCATCCATCCACGTCTCCGGCATCGAACAAGTGCGGCCCACTGACATCAGCTTCGCGAAAAATCTTGGATACGCGGTGAAACTGTTGGCCGTCATCCGCGAGCATGAGGACAACTCGGTCGAACTGCGCATCCAGCCATCCTTCATCGCGCAAACCAACATCCTCGCTTCCGTGCATGGCGTCTTCAACGCAGTCGCGGTGAATAGCGATGCCGCGGGTGAGTCTCTGTTCTATGGACGCGGCGCCGGACAGGATCCTACCGCGTCATCGGTGGTGGCCGACCTTGTAGAGGCGGCGCGTTCGTTGCGGCAAGCTTCCGGGCATCGCGGATTTTTGCCGTATCGCAAATCCGGAAAAATTCTGCCCGTCGGTGAAACGGCGACTGCCTACTACGTGCGCTTCGACGTCACCGACCGGCCGGGGGTTGTCGCGGAAATCGCGCGCATCCTCGCCGATCACCGCATCGGCATTTCAGGCACGCACTCGCCGGTCAATCCCGCGAATCCCGACGCGGCCTTCGTCGACATGGTCTTTCTGCTGCACACCTGTCCCTTCGGAAAACTCCAGCTCGCTCTAACAGAAATTGAGGCGCTCGATTGCATCAACAGCACGCCTGTGGTCTTCCGCATCGAGAACCTCGGTTGATCTTCGTTCGTAGTCCCTCCTTCAGGAGGTCTCTTCGTTATGAACTGGAACAAGAACTTCAACGAAGGCACCGTCGACGATATCGAGAGCTGGGCTTATCCACCCTCAGGCGGGCGGGTGAAGATGATTCTGTTAGGGATGATGGCCCCATTGGCGATTGGTGGTTATGCCGTTCACGCATGGATCGTCCAAGAGGCAACATGGTTCGGCAGACGATCGACTGACATCGTCGTGACCGGCGAAGCGGCGCGGGCTTTGGCGGTGTGTTATTTCGCGATCGCGGCCTTTTGCCACTTCCGGTATTTCTGGGGGCTGTGGCCTGCGTATCGTGTTTTCGAAATCGGCATCGTCCTCTCGATGATCGTCGGTCTCGGCGGCTGCGGCGCGGCTTGTTATTATACATTCCGATAGTCAAACGTGGCGGAGGTTCATTATGTCCCAACGGGACAAATCATCAAAGCCCGGGGTGAAACCCCGGGACTGGAGTTTGGTTCTTTCTAGAGTCATGCGGTGGCGGCAAACAGCGTGCTACAGAGGTTGGGTTCGAATTTAAGTGGCTTCGTGTGACCGCGGGCGGTGTTCATGAAGTCGGTTAAAACCTCGGGGCGTATTGAGCGTGCCCATAGTTCCCTGCGCAGTTCGTTGATGAGGTCCTGGGTGGACGGCCTTTTTTTCTTGCCCGGGTTTCGCCATTTGGCTTCCGGGATGACGGCGGGTTTGCCGCCGGGTCCGTAAGCTTTGATCGCGGCGACGTGAAGCATGGCGTAGGCGGCCACGGCGATCGCGGGGATGTTCTCAACGGAGTTTTCGTTGCGCACCTGCGCCTGTCCGACGCCGAGGATGGTCTTCTCGTCGCGGTGGTTGATTTCGATGTCCCAACGCCAGATGTATTCTTGAAGCAGATCTTCAAGTGGCAGATCCGGATCGGTGCAGATCAGATAGGCGGGCTGGGTGTAGAGTCTTCTGGAACCCGTGCGGAGGCGATAGCCGACGGGGCGGATCACCACCAGGCGAAGGTCCATTTCGCCGGCTGCGCGCCAGCGGACCGGCGAGAGGGTTTTGACTTCGAAGTCGCGCCATTTGCCGCTGGCGCGCACCCGCACGGTGATCCAGGGAATGGCGGGATCCTGACGGACTTGTTCGGGCGTGGGCAGATCGTGTCCGTAAATCCGCTTGCGGCCGCGCACGGCCTGGGTGTCGGGTTTGGCGCTGAGCTTGGCGTCCTTGCGGATGCGTCCGATGAGCGTGGTGTTTGCGGGAAGATGGCGGAGCATGTTTTTGTTAGTATAACTTCCATCAACGGCGACATGCAGACCCGGGGCGGTGCCGCCGTTTTCCGAAGCGCGGTCCTGCTGGAGCTGGTGGAGGGTTTCCCTGGCGAGGGTGTTGAGGTTGCGCTGTTTCATGCGTTCCTTGTAAAGTTCCACCTGCTCGGGCGGAGCGGTCTTCCGTGGTTTGCGGGGCGTGGAGGCGTCCCGGAAACTGATGGGAATCATGCGCACCTCGTTGTTCTCATCAGCGACGGCCGCGCTGAGCTGGATCCTGCGTTGCGCCCAGACCAGGTTGAGATTGAAAGGTGGTCCGAGCGGATCCTTGCGATAAGCGGCACCGGGAATGGTTTTGCCGGTCTTGCGCAAAATGGTGTCGTCGAGCGCGACACAAAGCGGTTGTGACTCCGGTGCGAGTGATTCGACTTCCTTGCGGACTTGATGGAAGATCACGTCCTCTTTGACCCTGTTTTTCGAATACAGCAAATAGTCGGCGCTCCAATCGCGGAACTGTTTGCCAAAGGTGGTGATCAATCCGGAGATGGTATGCCGTCCCGGACAAATCAAATGAGCCAACAGGTGCTCGCGCAACCGCCGGGTGCAGCCATGGGTGGAGGAGACTTCGCTTTCGCACTTCCGCCACAACTCTTCCCACCGGTTCAGGAGCGACGAGTCGTTTTTTTTTCGATGACCACCGGCGAGGGCGGCACCACCGGACGATGGGCGATGATGTTGGCCTTGTCCTCGATGATCCATTCGATGGTTTCACCTTTTTGGAATTCCATCGCTTCGGCAACGGCGGTGGGGAAGTTGATGTAATATTGATCGGCTCCTTTTTTGCGGCGGATGAGTTGGACTTTGGTTGGGTATCCCATGGCGGTATTGGTTAGATCGAATCTAGCGTATATACTAGAGTCAAAAAT
>JANMJQ010000037.1:0-21627 GCA_031371445.1 Akkermansiaceae bacterium | reverse complement strand
AGCCGCGCTTCACGGCGGAGGTGCGGGTGGGGTTCGATGTCACCATGAGAAAGGTGCCTTGCCCGAGAATGCCGCCGCGCTCCGGATGTTCTGTTAGATCGACCGGTTGCAGCTCCTCGCCCGTGACACCGGCGATGCCATAGAATTTCGCCAGGCGGTCATTGAGAAAACTATAGCGCGCCGAAATGAGTTCCTCCGCAGGTCGGCCCTTGCGCAGGATGAAATCGAAGAGCATCTCCGTCTCGTGCTGCATGTCCGAACGCAGGCGTGGGTCGAATGTCTTCGCCGCCTCGCGGTTGGTGCCGGTGTTAAGGATGGTCTTCGCGCTCATCGCGACGGTCTCCACGTCGCGGGCCTGCAACCACTGGCCCGTGAAATTTTCCACCAACCGCTTCGACCGCGGATCGGCGAGCATGCGGTCCACTTGCTGGGTCAGGTTCGCACGCAGCTTGTTGTTGAAGGCGAGGCTCAGCAACTCGTCGTCGGGTACCGAGCCCCAGATGAAAAACGACAAACGCGCGGCTAAAGAATATTCGTCGAGCGGCACGATCTTCGCCGGGTTGTTCGGTTCCGGCTGGATCTCGACCCGGAACAAGAAGCGCGGCGAAGCGAGGCAGGTTGCGATGGCTTGCTTGATGCCATCTTGAAACGTTTTTCCAGGCTCCTTTGAAATCTCTTTCACGATCGCCACCAGCCGGTCGATCGTCTGGTCATCGAGTGGCTTGCGGAACGCGCGGCTGACAAAGCTGCGCATGATCTTGCGCGCATAGCGTTCGCTGGCCGCGGGATCAGCGGGTGCCGGCCCGTCCACGAAAATCATGCGATAGCCCTTGGCATATTCATGCTGCGAACCACCGAGCGGCCCTTGGATGATGACGCGCTGGATTTTTAAAAACAGCTCCTCTTCCGCAGCCAAGGGCCGGCGGCCCGGCGTGACGGAGATTTCAAAGTTTTGGCTGCCTTTCTTCAACGCGACCTTGCCTTTGAGCTCAATGACGCGCCGTTGGTCCCAGCCAAGCGAAACCTCGCCCACCTTGCCGCCACCCGCGTTGACCTTGAGGATCGCTTCGTCGGTCGTCGCTTCACTGGCACCATGGATTGAATACTCGACTTCGATCTCATAGTCGCCGTCCCACTTGATTTCGCGGCTGCACTGGACTTTTTGAAAACTTGAGAACGGCATCCAGCCACCGTTTTTCGTCGCATCGCTACCCTTAAAATCCCGGCCATCGATGTCCACCCGCGGTGTTTGCGCGGCGGCACCTTCCGGCAATGCCAATGCCACCACTTCATCCGCGGCGGCGACATATTTTTCCATCAACAGCGGTGAAATCGAAAGGACGTCGCCGTTGTTATCGAAGCCATAGCCACTGTCATCGGCGGGAAAGACTTCGCGCGTGTCATACTCGACGCCTAACAGATCGAAGACAGCGTTTTGATATTCGGTGCGGTTGAGCCGGCGGATGGTGACACGGCCCGGATCGGGATTTGCCGCGTCGAGTTTGAAAATTTCCTTCTCGATGCTGGTAAGCAGTTGTCGTTTTTCCGCCTGCGTCGGCTGGTCTTTGTCGGATGGCGGCATGATCTGGCTGCGGACATTGCGCCAGATGGGGAGCCAGTGTTTGCGGTCATTGAGGTGGGCCGTCAGGTCCTTGAAGTCATCCATCACGAACTTGCCCTTGGACTCGCCTTCCGCATGGCAATCGTAACAATATTTTTCTAACAGCGGCAGGATCTCGCCTTTGTAACCCACGCCTGGATCCGTCGCCGCGCTGGCCGTGGCGGCGAACGCGACAAGCGCGCCACCGATCATGGAACAGCCGGGATGTCGCCGCTTCGACATTACTTCAAAGGATAACCTTTCCAAAGCCATTCCAACGCTTCGGGCAATGTCTGGTGCGTTACCTTGCCATCGACGTGGCCGGCGTTCTTCGCGAAGACATATTTATAATCGTAGCCCTTGGCCTTCAATTCGGCCGCCATGCGCTGGTTGGCCATCACCCAGTTGTGCAAGGAGGCTTCGTCGCGATCCCAGCCGTTGTCCTTTTCGCTGACATGCATCCAGATGCGGATCGGCTTCTTCGCGCTGCGCTTGATGAGGTTCTCGTGGTATTCCCATGCGCCGTGCGGCGTCTTGCGGTCTTCGGGCGACTGTTGGTTCACGTAGGTTCCGGAATAAGAAAGCACCTTGCGATAGAGTTCCGGATGGAACCACGCCATGGTGAACGCGCAGGCGGCTCCGGAGCTGCCACCCATCGTCGCGCGGCCTTCGGGATCGGTGGTGAATTTCACATGGTAGTCCTTGCTGATTTTCGGCAGCACTTCCTTCTCGATGAATTTCGTGTAGGTGTCATCGACCGTATCGTATTCCAAACCGCGCTCGCTGCCCTGCGCATCACCACCGCCGGAGTTGATGAAAATGGCGATCATCACCGGCACGCGCTTTTGCTCGATCAGGTTATCCAACACCCGCGAGGTCATGTCTTTGTAACCCATGCCATCCTGCACCACGATGAAGGGCGCCTCCTTGCTGGGGCGATATTGGTCGGGGATATAGACCGCGACCTTGCGTTGGTAGGGGACTTCGCCCTGCTGGCCTTTCGCGATGCCCTTGTAGATTTTGCTGTCCTTGGAATCCATGGTGAACTCCTCGATTTTCCCTTTCGGCACGCCCTCCTTCGGTTTCGTTTCAGGCGCGTCGGCGTAGTCGGGGCCGATGGTGATCTCGGATTGATCGGCCGTGGTGGCCGGGGCTTTCTCAAGCGCGGGCGAGGCGGAGGTGGCAAAGGCGAACAATGCGGCGGCGATGGCCACGCGGGGCAGGGAAGTCTGGATCATGGGTTTGTTGGTGGAATACGGCAATACTCCCGGAAGCGGAAATTTTTGTCACGCCGCCTGTGAAGGAGGTTTTGGGGAGGTGAAATTTTTTCCACGCGGCGGATTGCGCGACCCCGGAAGATTCTCCACGATCAGGAATGCACAAGTCACTTGCCGCGCTTGTTGGAATCGTTTTCGCCGCCAACGCAGCGGCCGGAACCTTTGAAACCAAGGGCCGCGATTTCCTGCTGGATGGCAAACCCTTCCTGATCCGCTCGGGGGAAATGCACTACCCGCGCGTGCCGCAGCCGTATTGGCACGACCGGCTCAAGAAGGCGAAGGCGATGGGGCTCAACACGATTTGCACCTACTTGTTTTGGAACGTGCACGAGCCGCAGCCGGGCAAATGGGATTTTGAGGGCAACGCGGATTTCGTGGCCTTCATCAAAGCCTGCCAGGAAGAGGGGCTGTATGTGCTCGTTCGCCCCGGCCCTTATGTTTGCACCGAGTGGGAGTTTGGCGGATTTCCCGGCTGGCTGCTTGCCGATCCGCAAACGGTGGTCCGCAGCACCGATCCGAAGTTCCTCAAACCGGCGATGGCTTACCTGGAAAAAGTTTCCTCCATGCTCAAGCCGCTCCAGATCGAAAACGGGGGCCCCGTGTTGATGGTACAGGTGGAAAACGAATACGGCTCTTATGGCGACGACAAGGCCTTCCTCAAGGCCCATATGGATGCCATCCGCAAGGGCGGCTTCACCGGCACCTTGTTCACCGCCGATCCACCGCCTGCTTTGAAAAATGGAACGATCCCGGGGATCACTGCGACGGTGAATTTTGGCAACGACGCGAAGAAGGCTTTCGAAGTTTACGACAAAATGCGGCCCAACGAACCACGGATGATCGGCGAGTTCTGGGTCGGTTGGTTCGATCATTGGGGCGCGCCGCACGCCAGCACCGATGCCAAACCGAAAGCGGCGGATTACGACTGGGCCTTGTCGCAAGGCATCTCGACGAACATCTACATGTTTGAAGGCGGCACCAACTGGGGTTTTTATGCCGGTGCCAACTGGAATGGCGGACGCTTCGAGCCCGACACAACCTCGTATGATTACTCCGCGGTGCTCGATGAAGCGGGGCGGCCCGGGCCGAAGTTTGAGGCGTTCAAAGAAGTCATTCAAAAACGCGTGCCGGATGCGGTGTTCGGACAGATGCCTGAGCCGACGCCGATCATTGCGATTCCGGAAATCAAGCTGACGGCTGCGGCGCCGGTGTTCGAGGTGATGCCCAAGGCGGTGGTCGCGAATGACCCGCAGACCTTCGAGAGTCTGGGTCTCACCTGTGGCCAACTTCTCTACACCACGAAGGTAAATGGACCTTTTAGGGGCCAACTCAGCGTGCCCATCGTGCGCGACCGTGCGATGATTTATGTGGATGGCAAGCGCCAGGGTGTGGCCCTCGATCGCCGCGTGAATCGCTTTGCGACCGAGGTCGAGATACCCCCCGGCGAGCACACGCTCGGTCTGTTGGTCGAAAACATGGGCCGTATCAATTTCTCGAAGGAGATGGTCAATGAACGCAAGGGGCTCTACGGCCCGGTGAAGCTTGGCGACAAGGCGCTGTCGGGCTGGAGTCACTATCCATTGCCGTTCGATGCCGCATGGCTAGCTTCGAAGAAGGCCATTGCAGGCGATCCCGCTACCGTAGGCAAACTTGAACAGCCGGTCTCTTATCGCGGCACCTTCGATCTAACAGCGACCGGCGACACTTGGCTCGACATGTCGAAGTTCGGCAAGGGAGTGGTCTGGGTCAATGGCCACAATCTCGGCCGCTACTGGCAGGTTGGCGCGCAGCAAACGCTGTATCTTCCGGGCTGCTGGCTGAAGCAGGGCGCGAATGAAATTATTCTGTTAGAAACCGACCTTTCGAACGTGCCACTGACATTGTCCGGAGTTACGGGACCGATCTGGCAGCAGAACGTCGAAGCCGCGAAGTTGTCGCGGAAGGCTGGGCAGGAGTTCAAGTCGGAAGGCCTCAAGCCCGCCATCGAAAGCGAATTCGCCAATGGCAGCGCGTGGCAGGAGATCAAATTCGCTACGCCGATGACGGGCCGCTATTTCGCCTTGGAATCGC
Source organism: Akkermansiaceae bacterium (assembly GCA_031371445.1). GTDB lineage: Bacteria > Verrucomicrobiota > Verrucomicrobiia > Verrucomicrobiales > Akkermansiaceae > Luteolibacter. Next base: position 16,680 of record JANMJQ010000037.1, on the reverse strand, counting down.
TCGACGCGTATGACGGCAAGGGATTCGCAGCGGTGGCCGAGCTGATGTTCGCTGACAAGAGCGGCAAGGATGTGCCGCGGGAGCAGGTGCATGTGGTGTATGCCGACAGCGAGGAGTTGACCGGCGATGATGGTGGGGCGACCAACGCCATCGACAACCAGCCGACGACTTTTTGGCACACCGAGTGGAAGGACAAGCAGCCTGTCCATCCGCATGCGCTCGTGCTCGATCTCGGTGCCGAGCACACCTTGTCCGGCTTCCGCTATCTGCCGCGCGCCGGTGGCGGTGGCGAAGGCGGGCGCATCAAGCGATACCGTGCATTTGTGTCGAAAGAAGTGTTCCAAGGCCTATGACATTCGCGAGTAGTCCCGACTTCAGGCCAAGGCCCTTTAGGATTGGCATTGAGGAAGATTCCATTTCTTCAGGCCAACGGTCTGAACCATGCCAGCCCAGGGCAACGCCCTGGGTAATCGGATTAAGAAAATTTGTTAGCCCTGAAGGGGCGGACCACCGCGGCGGGTCATCGATTGGGTCGCTCCTTCAGAGCTCTGGATATTTTTACGCGCGCATACCCAGGGCGTTGCCCTGGGCTGGTATGGTCCGCACCGTTGGTGCTGGGGAAAACCGATTCCGTAATAGCATTGGCTTTCAGACGACCTTCCATTTCCAAGACCGCCTCAAGGCGGAACTACGTGCATGATCCAGAATGGAAAATATCGCAGGTGGCTGCCTCTTGCCATCATCATTGCGGCAAGTGCCCTTGCTCATCTGTGGTGCCTTGGCTCGCAATTCTATTTGGACGATCAGGGAGGCATCGTTGGAAACGATCTTGTTACAACAGGGCGCTTCCAGCACTTCAGTTTCGTCTCATGGACTTACTTCTGGTATCATATCCAATATCTTCTGTTCGGCATGTCGCCGGTGGGCTTTCACGCCGTCAACTGGCTGCTCCACACGGCGAACGCGTGCCTCTTGTTTGCTTTCGCGCGGGATTTTATAAGGGATCGATATCATCCCAACGTCGCGCTGTTCGGTGCCCTGCTGTTCGCCGTGCATCCGCTGGCGAGCGAAATTCCCAACTACGCGCGGACACAGGATCTTGCGTGGGTCACGTTGTTTTCGACCGGCGCCGGGTGGGCCATGCTGCGATTTCAGCGGGAGGGCGGCTGGCCGAAATTGGCGCTCTGTCTGTTGGGCGTCGGGCTGGCCACCATTTCCAAAGGACCAGGAATCATCCACGCGCTGCTGCCGGTCGCTGCGCTTGGAGTGGCATTTAACGATGCATCTAACAGCCGCATCACACGTCGTGGAAAGATTCTGGCAGTAACTGCCATCGTTGTATTTGCGATTATAGCAATGTGGGTCACCGGCGTTGAAGATCACGTCCTCCGCTTGCTCCACCCCTTGTCAGACCCGCGCTTTGCCGGACATGGCTTCACCTTGGCCCGCGTCTTCTGGGAATTCTCATGGCGGGCGGTGATCCCCGTTGCGCTCAGCGCCGATCACCACATCGCCGAAACAATGACTCCGGAGGGAACGCCGTTTTGGGCTATCCCAGATCACATCGCCATGCTCGCCGCGATATCGATGCTTGCGCTTACCGGCTTCAGTCTCTGGCTGACGTGGCGCAAATCGAGCCGCTTGATCGGGATCTGCCTGTTTGTGTTTGTGGCGAAAATCCTCTTCCGGGTCTTTTTCCCAGTCCCCGAATTCATGCCGGAGTATCGCATTTATCCCGGGCTGCCCTGGTTTTGCCTGGGTGCCGCCATGTTGATGGCGTCGTTGTGGGGATGGATGTTCAAGTCTGTTTCGCCGCGCGTTCTTGCGGCTGCGATCCTTGTGTTATTCGCGCTGCTGTCCGCGAAGCGATCATTCCTATGGCATGACCTCGACCTCCTGACCGCGGATACCTTGCGGCAATATCCGACACAGGCGCGCGCGATCTGGGAGCTTCAGGGCCGCGATGTGGCAGCCGGAAAATGGCAGGCCGTGATCGACCGCCAGCGCCAGGATTTCCCGGCGGTGAAGGAACGGTTTATCGAATCGCTGAAGCGTTCGCTCCCCGCCCGTGAATTGCCGACGGGCCATTTCGCCTTGAGCGAAGTTGGCTCCAACGCCTGCTATGCGCTCGCGCTGGCCCATCAAGTCAATCCGCTGGCCGGGCTGGCTGAAATTTCGCGTCTGGAAAATCTCATGAAGAGTTTGCACATAGAGCGGGACAGCAATCCCACCATTTGGGAAATCGTCGACCACTATAAAGGCCTCGTGCTCGAAGTCGCCGGCAATTACGAGGCCGCCGCGGTCGTGCTGCGCGGAGAAGACCTCTCGAACGAACGCCAGCACGACCTGGAACGCGTCGAACGGAAGCTCGCGGAGAGCAAGCACTGAGGATTGTCGAACTTCGGTCCTCAGGAAAGGTTCGTGAACACGGCCTGCACGTCGTCGTCGTCCTCGATCTTGTCGAGGATGGCTTCCACTTCCTCCATCTGCAATTCTGTTAGATCGATGGGTTGGGTGGGCAGACGCTGCAGGCTGGACTTGGTTGGCACGATGCCGAGCGCTTCGACCGCCTGGGTCAGGCTGGCAAAGGCGCTGTATTCGCCGGTGACGGTTACCACTCCTTCATCGACCGAAAGCTCCTCGAGTCCGGCATCGATCAGCTCAAGTTCGAGCTCTTCGATGTCGCGATCGGCGGGCAGGGGGAATTCGATGACCGATTTGCGTGAGAACATGAAATCGAGCTGGCCCGAGTTCACAAGCTGGCCGCCGTTTTTGTTGAAGATGATTTTGAGATTGCCGACCGTGCGGTTCGAATTGTCGGTCGCGCACTCGATGAAAAACAGTGATCCGTGTGGCCCCTTGCCTTCGTAGGTGACTTCGGTGATATCGGCCGCGTCTTTGCCGGCGGCGCGCTTGATCGCGGCCTCGATGTTGTCGCGCGACAGGTTTTGGGCCTTCGCATTGTTGATGGCGACCCGCAGCGGGGCGTTGGATTCCGGATCCGGCCCGCCGTTTTTCGCGGCCATCGTGATTGATTTCGCAAGCTTCGGAAACACCTTGGACATCGTGGCCCAACGCGATTCCTTGGCCCGGCGGCGGCATTCAAAAGCTCTTCCCATGGTTACAGTTGCGGGTGTTGATCGGCCCGGGAGGGAATCCAAGCAGCCTGCGGAAAACTTGCAAGCGAAGCGATGGACTAGAGAGAAATCGGCGGAGAGCACAGCTCTATGGAAAAATTTTCAACCACAGATAAACGGGATGGACGCAGATGGAGATGAAAATGAATCTGAATTTCGCGAAATGGACCGAAGAATGGGAAATGCTCCGGCAGATCCCATGGATCGATTATTGAACGTAGCTGCCCCGTCTCGGGGCAGGCTGTGCTTGCGGCGTCTCGCCGCGAGTCCGTATTTCCGATTCAAATCTTCCTCTGCGCTTCGATTTATCCATTACTTTGCGGTCAGCGTGCCTTCGGTGACCCCCAGCTTTTCAAGCGCCTCCACCTTATCCAGCAAGGCGAACGCATCCGTCCTGCCGCTGAGCAAATCCTGGTAAGCGCGGATCGTTTTCACGCTGTCTTCCTCCGTTTCATCCAGCAGCTCGACACGGAAGCGCGAAAGGCCCTTGCCGAGGAGATGCTCGAAATAGCGTGCGCCCGTCTGTGCCTTGCCATTGAAAAGCGTGTTGCGGCAGCCGACATCGGCTTGCAAGCGGTGAAGCTGCCCCACGCGGTCGCGGAGATGGACCACATGGGTTTCACAGGGCCGACCGCAATCCTTGTAAGTGGTGCCTTTGCTGAGGAAGGTGCAGAACACGCAGTGCTCCATGTGAAACATAGGCATGTGCTGGTGTAGCGTCAGCTCGAACCATGATGGCGGCGCGCCTTCCAGCAGATCGGTGACCTGGCCGATGTTGAGGTCGTAGGAAAGCGTCAGGTAATCGAGGCCTGCATGTTCCATCAATAGCTTTGCGGTAATGGGGTTCGCAACATTGAGCGAGAAATCGCCAACCTTTTTCAAATCGCTACGATGTTTGTAGTAGTGAAGCGCGCCAAGGTTGCGGAGCAGCAGGCCGTCGGCTCCGGCCTTTTCGATGAGCTTGAGGTAACCGTTCTCACCGGGTTTGAGGATGCGCGGGGTGGCCAGGAGGATTGAGGATTGTGGATTGAGGATTGTGGATTTGAAGAGGGAGACCGCTTCCTTGTAGCGGCGGGGGTCTTCGAAATCGCAGTAGACCGTTTCCGCACCGCATGCGATCGCTGCGGAAAGCTGCGCGATGCTGCGGCAGAGGACGGATAAGTGGGGAACATCGAACCCCGCACTGCGGGGTCCAACATCGAACGTCGAAGGAAGGGGCAGAAGGTCGCGGTGTGTCGCTGTGACCGGTGCGGACGGAGGCTTGGGAGCCACGGCGGAGTCGAGTGCCTTCACCAGCGCGCGACGGAGTTGGTTGAGGGCAGAGAGCGGGAAGTGGCAATTTCCACGCAGTTGGTTGTCGAGCGAGCCAAGCTCATAGTTCGTATCCCCGAGCCGGCCGAGTTGGGCGGACAAGGTGGCTTCATCGAGGGGACGGTTCGCGGCTTCTTCTAACAGAACATCGCTTTTCTCAATCTGCCCGCCACTTTGCAATTGCATGGGCTCGCCCGCCGCGCCGCTGACAGTGATGTGGATGGGCTGCTTGATCTCCTCCGGCCGCGTGTATTGCCAGAAGCGGCGCAGCTCGGATTCGAGTTTGGGATCGGATGTCTTGTAAAGCGTGTGGCCCGGTTTGATCCGGTCGAAATTGATGCCGCTGTAGGTGCGGTGGAACACGAGGCGGTCGCCCTCGACGCGCCAGATGCGCGCGCCCTGTTCGAGGTCGCGGTTTTCACCGGCATCGAAGACCACGCCGTCGCCGGCTTGAAAGGGCACACCTGTTAGATTTCCCAGCCGGATCCAGCCATAGCCGCAGTCGATGATTTCACCGAGCAAGGGGCCGCGCTTTTTCCCATACTTGCCGTGCGTCAGATAGGGATGATTGGTGCCTTGCAGCCAGCCAGTGCTCAGGCCGCGGGAAAAGGTCATTTCAAGGGCGTAACGATCGGATGAAGAGATAGGGGATAGGGGATCGGGGATGGTGGATAGGGCCGCGTCGAGGGCTTTGCGATAGACGCGAGTGACAGCGGATACGTATTCGGGTGTTTTCAGGCGGCCTTCGATTTTGAAGGACTTCACGCCAGCGCGCACAAGATCGGGAATCAAATCCACGGCTGCGAGGTCTTGTGGGCTGAGCAAATACCGAACCGGCCCGAGGTCGCGGGTTTCGCCATCGACGACGATTTCATATGGCATCCGGCAGGCCTGTGCACATTCGCCGCGATTGGCGCTGCGCTGGCCGAGTGATTCACTGGTGAGGCATTGGCCGGAGTATGCGACACAGAGCGCACCGTGGACGAAAACTTCTAGTGGAGTTTTCAGGTGCAAGTTTTCAGTTTTCAGGGAAGAGGAATGGAATCTTTCGATTTCTTTGATTGATAACTCACGGGCAAGCACCGCGCGTTCGAGGGGGAACAGCGATTCGATGAAGGCAAGGCCTTCGGGTGAGGTGATTGTCATCTGCGTCGATGCGTGCAGCTCGACATCGGGTGCGACCATGCGCGCCAATTTGGCGAGGCCGAGATCCTGGATGATCAATGCGTCCACACCCGCGTCGGCGATCATGCGGAGTTGCTTCTCGGCGGCGGCCATTTCGCCGGTGAAGATGAGCGTGTTCATCGCCACGAAGCCTTTGACCCCATGGCGATGGAGGAATTCCATGAGCTCGGGCAAATCCTGGTCGATGAAATTATCCGCGCGCAGGCGGGCGTTGAATTTTCCGAGGCCGAAATAGATCGCATCAGCCCCTGCCGCGACTGCCGCGCGGGCACAATCCCAGTTGCCCGCAGGGGCGAGAAGTTCGGGGATCATTGTTGGCTGCGGCGCGGGCACGGCCCATTGAAGCACGGAATTGGGAATTCGATAGGGGAGAAACGCGAGGGGGCGGAACGAGGATTCCGCGAAACTTGCGGACTTCACCGGAGTTTCTTCCATGCCACCATGCTTCCCCAAGCCGATACACCCTGGACCCTCGCGGAAGCCGCGCATCTTCTCAATCGTGCTGGCTTTGGCGGAAACCCGAACGAAATTGCCAAGCTCCACGCTCTCGGGCGAGGCCCCGCAGTGGACGCGTTGCTGAATCCGACCGAGCCGTTCGAGAAATTTCCACTGCCGGCTTGGACCACCGACGAACAGACGCAGAAGGATAATGCGATGCTCGTGGAAAAGCGCCGCGCGTTCCGTCAAAAAGCCGGTGAGATGTCGCCCGAGGAGGCCGAGAAGACGAAGCGTGAGGGTCAGAAAGAATTTCAACAGGAGTTGCGCCGCCGCGGCCTCGAAGCGCAGGGCTGGTGGTTCCGCCGCATGCTTGTGACCGAAGCGCCGCTGCGCGAAAAGATGACGCTGTTCTGGCATGACCATTTCGCAACCTCGGTCCAAAAGGTGAAACAGCCGACGCTGATGATTCACCAGAACGAGCTGTTCCGGCGCAATGCGTTCGGTAGTTGGAAGGACATGACGCAGTCGATCCTCATGGATGGGGCGATGATGCTCTACCTCGACACGCAGACGTCGAAGAAGGATCATCCGAATGAAAATTTCGCGCGCGAGGTGATGGAATTGTTCACCTTGGGCGAAGGCAATTACACCGAGCAGGACATCCACGAAGCGGCCCGCGCATTCACTGGCTTTCAGTTCAACCGGTTCAATAGCAAGGTCACCATCAATAAGCGCCAGTGGGACGAAACCGACAAGACGATCTTCGGCCAGACCGGTCCGTACGATGGCAAGGACGTCATCAATCTCGTTTTCGCGCGCAAGGAACCCGCCGCATTCATGGCGAAAAAGCTCTGGGAATTCTTCGCCTACGAAGCGCCCCCGGAAGCAGCCGTCGAAGCTCTCGCGGAATCATTCCAGAAATCCGATTACCAAGTCGGGGCCTTGCTCAAGGAGATCTTCCTGTCGAAGGAATTCTATTCGCCCGCGTCGATGCGGTCGCAGATCAAGTCACCGATTCAATATTTGGTTTCGATGCTCAAGGAGCTTGAAATCCAGAACCCGCCGGGCGGATTCCCGATCGTCGCACAACAACAGCTCGGACAAATCCTGTTCCTGCCGCCGAACGTCGCGGGCTGGGATTGGGGCAAAGCATGGATCAATACCAACACCTTGCTCACGCGCTATAACCTCGCCGGTTTTCTCACAAAAGGCGCCTCCGATGCCGGCGCGGATGCGATGGCCGACCAAAAGGCGAAAATTCCCAAGACGGCGACGGTGTCGATGCGCGGTGCCAATAACTGGAAGGGGCCCGACTATGAAAAAATCGCACCGCGTCCGTTGCGTGAAGATCCGGCCAAGCTGGTGGATTCGCTGGTCATGCGCTTTTTCCAAGGACCCGTTCCCGACAAGGCCCGCGATTCATTCGTCGAATATGCCAAATCGAAAAAAGGCGTCATTTTCACCAATCAGGAAACGGCCGAGCTATGCCATCTGATCCTCAGCACGCCGTATTATCAGCTATGCTGAGTCGAGACGGAAGACTGCAAGACACAAGACAAGAGATAGCGAGGTTCTTCCGCCCTAATAACTTTTAACAAATAACCATTAACTTTCCACCACCCATGAAGACGCGACGTGAATTTTTGCGATCGACAGTGTTCGGTGCTTCCGCCGCCTGGACCATACCGGCATTTGTCGAGCGCACCTTCGGCCAGCTTCATGAGGCCGCGCGCGACCTTGCGATCCAACCGGTTACTGGCAAGGATGATACGATACTCGTCGTAATTCAACTCGCCGGCGGCAATGACGGACTCAACACGCTCGTTCCCTATGGCGACGACGCCTACCACAAGGCCCGCCCGCGCCTTGGCAAGAAGGACAAGGAAATCATCAAGCTCGATGACTATCTCGGCCTCAATAGCTCGATGCCTTATCTTGGCTCGCTGTTCAAAGACGGCGGTTTGGGAATCGTCCAAGGTGTCGGTTATCCGAACCCGAACCGCTCGCATTTCGTTTCGACATCGATTTGGGAAACCGCCGACACATCGAATCACTCTGCCACTGGCTGGCTGGGACGATATTTCGACAACGCCTGCCCGGGAGCGGACCCCACTGTTGGCATCAGCTTCAACAAGACCCAGCCCGAGAGCTTTGGTGCCTTGAAAAATCCCGGCGTCTGCCTCAACACGCCCGACCTCTATCAGTGGATTCACGGTGGCGGGGAGCAAGCGCAGGCTGAAGAATTTTTCGCCGATCTCAACAAACCCAGCGAACCCGATGACGACCAACCCGTCGACGGTGGTTCCATCGCCATGCCCGCGGGCGGCAAAGTTGGTGGCGTCAAAGGCGAGGACAACCTGGCCTTCCTTGAACGCGTCGCACTCGATGCCCGCGTGAGTTCGAAGAAAATCCTGGAGCTCGCTTCCAAGCACAAGACCAACGTCCCCTACGAAGGCACTCCAATCGCTCGCAATCTCAACCTCGTCTCACGCATGATCGCCGGTGGCATGCCAACCCGGGTTTATTATGTCAGCCATGGCGGCTTCGATACCCACAACCAACAGGCCAATTCCCACGACCGCCTGTTGGGCCAACTCGACTCCGCGCTGAAATCGTTCTTCACCGACCTCAAGCAACAAGGCAACGACAAGCGCGTGGTGCTCATGACATTCTCCGAATTCGGCCGCCGCGTTGTGGAAAACGCCAGCGCCGGCACCGACCACGGCAAAGCCTCCTGCATGTTCGTCGCCGGACCCGCGGTCAAAGCCGGCATCTTCGGCAAGCGCCCAAGTCTAACAGAACTATCCGAAGGCGACATCACCCACACCGTGGATTTCAGAAGCGTCTATGGCACGCTTCTCACCGACTGGCTGCGCGCGCCGGACGTGAAGCCGATTTTGGGACAGATTTACCCGAAGCTGGGAATGATCGGGTAGTCGGGTATTGCATCGGCGAGGGGAAATGCTAAATAACTACCGTGATCGAAGCGGTTGATCTTGTCGGCGAGGAATGGGCAGAATGGTATGGCCTCACTCCCTTGCAACGCTGGCAGGAAAGCGAGCGCTTGTGGCAGGTATATCTATCCCTAGGAGGCTCCCTTGATCCCGAACCCGATACGCAAAGTCCTTTGTTTGATTTTGAAGCTCCTTATTCAAGTCCTGCTGATGATGCGACGGAACTGCGTATTTTGCGGCGCAGCAGAGTTTAGTGAAATTTAAGCAATGGCATGGCCATCCAAGAAGGCCCAAAGGGTCGATCAATACCAGCCTGGGTCAACGGCCCAGGTTTTGTTTCACGCAATGAAACGCGCGCAAGCTCCAGGCGTTGACAGCCAAACAAACTTCATCGCAGCGCGTGAAGGAGGCGTGGCTGCGAGCCTTTGGTGTTGTTGCACTCGCCAGTTTGCGCCCAATTGCTTGGCGAACCTAAGCTGGGGCGGCACTCGTCCCTCGCTTGCCCCAGGCTGCTGTAGGTTGTCCCGTTGGGACACGGAGAAAGGCTACACTCGATTGGCGAAATCGATAAGACTGGGAAGTCACTATTCTGGTAACCATGCCTTAATCACGAAATGTTTCGCAGCGTTCGACATTTCCGGCGGGCCATGCTTCCCTCTTCGAGAATGCAAGGCTCGCTACTCATGCTCGGCATCACCGGTCCGGAACTGACTTCGGACGAGGCGGCGCTTTTTCGAAAACTGCAACCCGCGGGCTACATTCTATTTACGAGAAACATCGTAAATCCGGAGCAGACCCGCAAGCTCACCGACGATCTCCGGGATCTGTCCTCTTTGATGCCGCTCATTGCCATCGATCAGGAAGGCGGGCGGGTAACGCGGACCAAGGACATCGCTCCGGCCGCTCCTTCGCCGCCGGCACTGATGGCCTTGAAGGACATGAGGAGAATCGCGGAAGCGGGGGCGTTCACCGGCCAACTGCTGCGGCTGTTAGGGATCAATTTCAATCTCGCGCCGGTGCTCGATCTCGATCATTTCCCCGACACCCAGAACGCGCTGCCCGGCCGTTGCTGGGGCCGCGATCCGCAGCGGGTCATCGATGGCGCGGGCACATGGAACCGCTGGCTGCGCAAGCGCGGCATCACGAGTTGCGCGAAGCATTTCCCGGCGGGAGGGCGGGCCTGCTCGGATCCGCATCACGAACTGCCTTCATCACCGGCGACTCTGGAGGAACTGCATCGCGAGGATGTGATTCCTTACACGGCATTGATGCCCGAACTCGATGCCATCATGCTCGCGCATGTTGAGTTTCCGAACATCGATCCCGATTTCCCTGCATCGTTGTCGCCGCGGATCATCCGGCGTTTCCTTCGCGACCAGCTTGGCTTCGACAAGCACCTTGTTCTAACAGATGACCTCGACATGGGCGCAATCACCCGCCGCTACGGCCGCGGCCTGGATGCGAAGCTGGCGATCGAAGCCGGCAACGACCTGGCGCTGATCTGCCACCGCACCGATACCGCGGTGCTTGCGGCGTCCGCGATTTCCGAACTTCCGCATCACGTGACCAGCGATGCCTATGACCGCCTGGAGAGATTCCGCCGCAAGCTCTCGCACCCCACCGTGTGGTCGGATAAAAAGTGGCGCGAGATCTGTGACTTGCTCGCAGCGCTAGCCGCCGCGGTGCCGGAACCAAGCGCCGCGGAATCGAACAGCCCGGTTGCGGATTATTGAGATCGCCACAACGGCCATCGGGAATGCATCCGCGACGATTCCCGAAAATTTCCTGAATTTCCTCAATTGGGTCGACGTCATAAACGCTGTCATGAAAAAGATCATCCGCCGAATCACCCTTGCCGCGGCTTCTGCTTTGGCAGGGTTCATCGCCATCCCCGAAGCAAACGCGACCGACCTGACCCTCGACGGTTACGGTTATTACAGTCTGGGCTCGTGGGTCAGCTATCGCTCTAGCGGCGCCTCGCAATCCGGGCGCTACAGAAATCTCGGTGCGGACTACTATCATAGTGCGGAAATCGGGATGGACGCGATTACGAACCGTTCGAGCTACCGCTCCGGGGACATGAGTTTCGAACTCTGGGCGATGCGGTATTACGATTCAACGAGTGGAATCGTTCTCATGACCCGCGGCGTGGGTTATTTGCGCGGGAACTACTCTTACAGAAACATTTACCGTTCCGGCCAGGCCGTCTCTCTCGACCGCTATCGTTATCCGGAAACCAACTTGTGGGAGTTCACGATCAATGGCTGGAAATTCCGGGACGCGCTGAAGTTCCCCTACACGGAGTGGCTTTAATCCCGCGCTTTTCATCGTTATGAAGCCGGCCGGCCAAATCCTTGGAGCCTGTGCGCTTTCCCTTATTTCCGGAACGACAGGATATTTTTTGGGAAACAGCCACAGCACCCCCGCAAGCGCGGGCGGGCGTATCCCTGATGCCGCCGCTGCCGGCAAAATTTCTGTTAGAGTTTCGCGGCCTACGGTGGATGTAGTAGCTCTCCGTGCTTCGCTCGAGGCCGAAAAGAACCCGCTGGCCCGTTTCAAACTCGCCCTTCAAAACATGGAGGGCTGGGTCGCCACGAATCCAACCGACGCGCTCGCCTGGCTCCGCACCCAACCGGCTACGGATCGCCGTGATGAGGTGATCCGGATGGCCCTCAAACAGTTTGCTGCGAACGACCCGAAGAGCGCCGCGGATTGGGTGATGAAGAACCTCAAGGGACGCGAGCTTAACAACACCATCATCATGCTTGCGGAAGATTGGGCAGGGCAGAATGGTCCCGAAGCGGCGGCATGGTTCGGCGCATTGCCACCCAGCGGCGCGCGGGATGCGGCCATCGAAGATGTTCTGTTCACCTGGGCAGCCGACGAGCCGCCCGCCGCGTTGGCATTTCTCAAAGCCCATCCCGAACTCTCGGACCTCGCGCCCGTGTTGAATCGCGCCGCCCTTGCCGGTTGGGCGAAATCCGATCCCATGGCCGCGGTTACCGAAAGCCTCGCGTCAAGCAAGGCTGACAATGATCCCAAGCGCTTTGCCAACACCCTCGCCAACTGGGCGACCACCGATCTTGATGCCAGTTCGCAATGGCTGTTAAGCAACGTGCCCGCTGGCAAGGAACGCAATGCCGCCGTTTCCGAACTCGGCATCATCTTCGCTCGCCAATCCCCCGAGGCCGGCATCTCGTGGCTGGGAAAATTGAACGCTGGCGGTGAACGCGATGGCGCCGCCAGTGCTTTGGCGGCGACTTGGTCCGACGTTGCTCCGGCCGATGCGGCGAAGTGGGTGGCTTCCCAAAATCTGGCGTCGCTCACGCCGGAATCCATCACCGAAGTCGCCGAAAATTTTCTGATGAAGGATCCCTCGGCTTTCCAGGCATGGCGCAACAGCCTGCCGGATGGTCCGGTGAAACAACAGGCTGCCAATGTCGGCGTGACCGCCCAGGAAGAGTGAGGCTATTTCCTGGCGGAGTTTGGGATCATTTCCCCAACACCCACGAAATATGCGGCGTGTAGAGATTTGGTTCTAACAGAAATGAATCGTGGCCCTTGTCCGAGTGCACGATGATGTGCATGACATCGACCTTCGCCTTCTCGAGGTGCTTCACCAATTCGGCTTGTTCCTCGGGATAAAAACAGAAGTCAGAGTCGATCGAAAACACCAACCAGCGCTGCCCCGCGTCAACCGCCCGCGCGAACAAGTCGGAGGGAGTCTCCGCGTCGCCTTCATGCGCCGCATCGTAACGCGACCATAGATCGATGATGCGCAGATACGTGTTGGCATCGAAGCGCTTCACGAATTTTTTCCCCTGATGCAGCATGTAGCTCTGGAACTGGTCGCGCACGCGATACCAGGCGAGCACGTCATCGGGCTGCACCACATCCTGCCGCGCGCGCCGCTCGATGGCATCGAGGTGCACGAAGGTCTTGTGCGAAATCATGCGTGCCAGCGCCAATCCATACAACGGCGCGGCACCATCATAGTAGTCACCCCCGTTGAAGTGGGGATCGTTTTCAATGGCCAGGATCTGCTCGAACAAAATCAGCCGATTCAACACCGTCGTTTTGAATCCGCAGGCGATGGCGATCACATTCCGGACCCGGGCTGGGAAGCGCGTTGCAAAAGTCATCGCCACCAAGCCGCCCACGGAAGGTCCGACCACCGCATGTAGAACCCCGATTTTCAGACCATCTAACAGAGCACGGAACACCTCCACCTGGTCCGCCGCGGTGACAGCGGGGAATGTGGAGCCCCAGGGTTTTCCCGTTTCCGGATTGATCGACGAAGGCCCGGTGCTGCCATAGCAGCCGCCGAGGTAGTTCGCGCAGATCACGAAATATTTGTTCGTATCGATGGCCTTCCCCGGCCCGATCAGCGACTCCCACCAGCCGTCATGCAACTCCGGCTGCCACAACTCGCCCACGCCCTCGATCTTCGGATTGTAACCCACGGCATGATGCGAGCCCGACAGCGCATGGAACACGAAAACCGCGTTCGACTTGTCCGCATTCAGCGTGCCCCAGGTCTCATAAGCGATCGTCACCCCCGGCAACACCCCGCCATCCCGCAAGCGCAGCGGCTCCTCGGCACTGCCGGTGTGGAAAAATTTCGTGGTCGTCGCCTCAGGCATGCGCGGAGGCTAAGGAGAATGGGGCGTGAAGCGCAAGGTTGGGGTAATGAGGTCGGTTCGCCACGCAAGCGCTTCAGCCGCAAAATGGCCCGATCAATAGCCGATCACGACCAATCCGGGAACCCGCCCAAATTCATCGATGTTATCGTTTGAACTTGAGTTTCAATTCCGTCGATTTTGAAAGGTTACTTGAAGGGATTCACGACCCGGATTCCGCCGTAGTCCTGGCCGTGGCTCATGTCCTCCGAATAAACGGTCGGGCAGCCGAGTTCCGCAGCGGCTGCGAGAATGGTGGCGTCCCATTGGGATAGTTGAAAACGCCGACGGAGCATCACCGCGGAGACGACCAGCTCATAAGTGATCGGCTGCACCCGCACCGTGGCCGCCATTTGGAGTGTAGCGTCGATGTTGGATTCCGTGATTCCCAGGCGCGGCTTGCGGAGCGCGTTTGCGATGAACTCCTGAAGCACCTGGGCGGAGATCGCGAACGGGCGGTTCAGGATAAGATTCTCCGCCACCTGACGTTTGCCGGCATCGTCTGCTGCCGCCGAACAGGAATATAGCAGCACGTTGGAATCCAGAAACACTTCACCGGTCATAAATCTCCTCCCTCTTCAGAGGAACCATCGGCTCTGTATTGCTCGCCTGCATGGCTTTGAGAAGGCGCTTGAGCTCCGCTTTCCGCTTCTTCTGGTCGGCTTCAGGGGGCGTCTGGGTGACGAGTTTCAGACCCTGAATCACGACATCCTTGAACGTCATGCTGCGCTCGGCTGCGAGGATCTTGGCTTTCAGAAACACGTCGTCCGGCAGGTCGATGGTCGTTTTCATGAACCCATAAATATACGAATATGGGCGCTTGGCAAGGGTTCGGTTTTTTAGCGGGCGTCGAGCTGCTGGAGGAACTCAACGAGGCGCTGGTCGCGCAAAAAACCTTGAAATTTCGTGACACCGTGCAGCACTCATACAATTTTCCTTCGAAGACTGATGGCCTTTCTTCTCGATACCGTTACGCTCTCGGAATTCCGCCGGGCTGAAAATGCGGAACCCGCCGTTTTCCGCTGGCAGGCATCACTTTTGGGACAATCCGTTCACCTGAGCGTCATCACTCATGGGCTCTCCGTTTCTAGCACGAGAAGGGCTTGGTCACCGCCTGGCATCCATGTGGAATTGATGCCTCTATCAAAGGTGACGAGTTTTCCGCCCCGCTTCACGGCGAGCGCGAGGAGGTAACAATCGGTTAGGTGCTTGGAGTGGGGCAGATTGGGAAAACAAGCGTGATCGCAAAGACTCAGATCATCCGGCCAGAACTGGTGGCCGGGAAATCGCATGATCCGTTCCAGGATCAGCCGCGCGATTTGCGGTGAAGCGACCGGGCGCGCGTAGGAACGCCCGGAAAGGATGCGTGAAAATCCGTTTTCCACGATGGGACAGGTCGCCCACCCTGTAGATCGGACTCCCGTGAAGAATGCTTTCGCGCAGGAATGATGGCTGTGTTCCGAATCTGCCAATGCCAGCAGGATATTCACGTCCAGCAGATTCATGGCTTTCCTCCTGCGATCTCGATCACCCGCGCATCCTCTTCGTCATATTGATGGTCGATGAGATGCTGGACCTGTTCCATCGTCATGGAATTACCGCGTTTCTTGAGCACGGGAAGGCCCAATTCATTAAGATCGCAAATCTCTCTCAATTCATCTGGAAGATCCTCGGATGGCATGATTTCCCTCCGCAGCGCGTGCGTGACCATCGCCTTGAGCGTGATCCGGCGGCGTGCCGCGACGACCTTCGCTTCGGCAAGGAGATCGTCCGGTAAATCCAATGTGGTTTTCATAACAAGGACAACATGCAGGAATATGGGTGCTTGGCAAGCTCCAGCGCGACGTTCCCGGTAGTGAGATCCAGAGTGTACGTTTGGGGTTTGTTATAAAAACGGATTCACCACGGTGACTCCGCCGTAATCCTGCCCATGGTTCAGGTCTTCGGAATAAAGGGTATGGCAGCCGAGTTCCAGGGCCGCCGAAATGATTGCCGCATCCCAGTATTTGATTCGGAACCTTTGCTGCAAGGCCAGCGCTTGGAGGACTTGCTCCTCCGATGACATGGCGCAGGGAAATCCAAATAAAAACCGCGCGGTGGTGGAGATGATGTCGGGCGTTTGGCCAAGACGGGTTTTGTTCAGGCAGATATTGATGAATTCCTCAATGACTTGGATGGAGAGCGCGAAGTCCCCCTGCGCGATGAGATGGGCGGCGGTGGCTCTTTTTTCCGTATCGTCCGGAGCATGGGAGACGGCATAGACGAAGATATTGGTATCGTAAAAGACGCTCATTTTTCCGAGTCTGCGTGCCGGACATAAATCTCGTCGCGGTTGAATTTGCCGATCGGCTCCTGGATTTGGATGCCGCTCATGAGCGAGAGGAGTTTTTCCGCCTTGGCTTTGCGCTCAGCCCCCGCATCCGCCGCAGGCTGGCGGATGGCGTATTCCAAGCCCTGAATGACCAGCTCCTTCAGCGTGATTTTTCGCTGAACCGCAACGATTTTCGCCCGATGAAGGATGTGCTCAGGGAAATCAATGGTCGTTTTCATTGGCAAGTAATACAGCGATACGGGGATGTTGTCGAAGGAAATCGTTTTGGACTGCGGTAGCCTGCTGCCGCTTTCCCGGTGCCAGGCTGCTGGCCCGGACGCCAATGAATCGCCGAAGCAAAACCCGAAGGCTCTCCCTTGGCCTCCCAATGGCACTCCGCAGCAGGCTGCGGGTTCCAAAGCGGCAAATTGGTGATAAAGGGACAGGCCTGTTGTCATGACTCGGTTCCGGCAACGATGACTGGTTAGATCCTGCGGATGCAGTCACCCTCTTTGTCCAGCCCATGGATCGGTGTGGAAAACTACGCTGAAGAATCCCGACTGCCGTGCTTTACCCGGCGGCGGCACCTGCCCTTGATGAGTCCGCTTGGCTCAGGGCGCATCGAAATCAAAATCCCGACGCGAGGCCGGAATATCGCCCGCCAA
>JANMJQ010000216.1:0-4329 GCA_031371445.1 Akkermansiaceae bacterium | reverse complement strand
ATTCGCGCGAAGCGGGAGTAGAACAGTTATTGGTTATTAGTTAGATGTTATTAGGAAAGAGCTCTTCCCCGTTTAACCAATAACTATTAACTGATAACCTCCATCTCAAGCGAGCGACGGAATCGCGACATCGGGATTCGTTTCCGCATCGTAATCCACGCCTTCCAAACCGAATCCGAACAGGCGCAGGAAGCTCGACTGATAGCCTTCGAAATCGCCGTAGTCCGGGAGGTTTTCGGTGTTCACGGTTTTCCAACGTTCGCCGACCAGCTTCTGGATTTCCGGAGTCATTTCCCAATCATCGACGCGGATGCGGCCCGCTTCGTCGGGTTGCGGATCGCCGCTATACATGCGGTCGCGAAGGAGACGGTCCATTTGCTCGATGCAATCTTCATGACTGCCTTCCGCCTTCATGACTTTATAGAGCAAAGAGATATAAAGTGGCACGACGGGAATGGCGGAACTCGCTTGTGTGACCAAGGCCTTGTTCACCGATACCCAGGCCTTGCCATGAAGTGCTGCGAGCTTGGCATCAAGTGCGCGCTGGACTCGTTCCAAATCTTCCTTCGCCTTGCCAATGGTGCCGTTCTTATAAATTGCCCAGGTCACCTCGGGTCCGATGTACGAATAGGAAACCGTCTGCACATTTTCCGCGAGCACGCCGGCTTCGAGCAAATCATCGATCCACAGCTCCCAATCCGCGCCGCCCATGACTGCGACGGTTTGTTCGATGTCATCTCCCAGAGCGGGTTCGATGGTGACTTCATTGACGACGCCAGTGGTGGTGTTGAGATTCTTGTTGGTATAGGTCTCACCAATCGGCTTGAGGACGGACTTGTAGACTTCGCCAGATTTCGGATCGGTCCGGCGCGGGGAGGCGAGGCTGTAAACGACGAGATCGATTTTCCCGAGATCCGCTTTGATCGCAGCGATGACTTCGGCTTTGACCGCATCGGAGAAGGCATCGCCATTGAATGACCGCGCGTAGAGGCCCGCCGCTTTTGCTTCCTTTTCGAAGGCCGCGGTATTGTACCAGCCGGCGGTGGCGGTGCGGTCGGCCTCGCCGGGACGTTCGAAGAACACGCCCACGGTGGCGGCATTCGCGCCGAAGGCCGCGGCAATCCGCGAGGACAGGCCGTAGCCCGTGGACGAGCCGATCACCAACACGTTCTTCGGTCCGTTCTCCATCAGTCCGCGCGCTTTCACCACTGCGATCTGGTCGGCGACATGCTTGGCGCAACCTTCCGGATGAGCCGTCGTGCAAATGAATCCGCGGATTTTCGGGGCAATGATCATGGGAAGACAAGGGTATCTCCCGGGTAAACCGTGGCAACTGTTTTTGACCTGCGGATCTTCGCCAACAGCGGCTTTTTGAATTGGCCAGAGCGCGGGAAGCCGTTTATGGATTCCGCCAGACATGCAGTGGTATTATTCGAAAAATGGCACCCAACTAGGTCCCGTCGAGGAAGCGGACCTGCGTTCGAAGCTGACAATCGGTGAAGTCAGCGCAAGCGATTTAGTTTGGAGAGAGGGCATGACGGATTGGCAGCCCGCTGCAAGGGTTCCCGAACTGGGTGCCGTAGTCACCCATCCGCAGTACAATCCGACGTTGCCGGTCGCCGGTGGCGCGCCCCCATCACCTTATGCTCCTCCGGGAATGCAGCCTTATGTTCCGCAGCCGGTCACTCCGGGCGCGGGCAAGGCCACTACGTCGATGGTTCTGGGAATCGTCAGCCTGGTGCTTTCCATGTGTGGCTGTTATTCGCTTCTGCTCGTTCTTCCCTGCGCGATCATGGCGGTTGTTTTCGGCAATCAGGTAAAAGCGTTGGTCGCCGCGAACCAAGCGCCGGCGACGGAGTTGGGAAAAGCCAAGGCTGGCGTCATCATGGGCTGGATCGCTATCGGCATTAACGTGTTGATTACCGTGCTGATCATCGGCGGTGGTGTTGCGAGCAGTTTCACGCACGATTTGCGCTAAAGACATGGATGCCGTGTACCGCCGCCGATGGGTTTTGCTCGCGCGGGGTGTGGTGGTGGTTTTGATCCTCATCGCAGCGAGGGTTTTTTTACTCAGGCATCAAGGGACGATTTTGCATTCGGGCGTTGGATGCCCGCTGTATCATTTCACGGGCTTTTACTGCGCGGGTTGCGGTGGAACGCGGGCGTTTTTTGCCTTCTTGAAAGGCGATCTGGCCGGCTCATGGCGCATGAACCCCATTTTTCTGAGCGGCTTGGCCTGTGGTCTTCTTTACCTCGCGGCATGCTGGTGGCAAAGACTCGCAAATGACCGTTTCGCATTGCCCTTTCGCCTCCGTTTCACCGTGTGGACTGGCTGGTGCCTGCTGGGAATGCTGTTTGTGTTTATGATCCTCCGGAATATTCCGGCTCCTCCCTTCAACCAACTGGCCCCGCATTGATTGATACCAGCACAAAACCCGCCTTGCAGGACCCGTGACCAAGCACTAGTTTAGAAAATGCCTTTGTTGTTAGGAGTCAATATCGATCACATCGCCACCGTGCGCCAAGCGCGTTACGCGCGCATGCCCGATTCGCCCAATGCCGAACCCTGCCCTGTCCAGGCGGGGCTCGACGCTCTCGCCGGCGGCGCGGATTCGTTGACCATCCACGTTCGCGGCGACCGGCGCCACATGCAGGATGCCGATGCCTATCGCATCCGCGCTGAAGTGAAACTCCCGCTCAATTTCGAAATGGGAGTGACCGAGGAAATGGTAGGCATCGCCCTGAAGTTGAAGCCGGACTTTGTTTGCATGGTTCCAGAAACGCGCATGGAAATCACCACCGAGGGCGGCCTCGACGTGCTCGCGAGCTTCGACAAAACGCGGATGGTCGTCGCGCGTTTGCAGGACGCTGGAATCCGCGTCAGTCTTTTTATCGATCCCGATCTAAAACAAATCGAGGCGGCCGGTGAGACCTGTGCGGATATGATCGAGATCCACACCGGTTGTTTTGCCAACGCTACCGGCGACCAGGTGGATGTTGAACTCGAGCGGCTCACAGGTGCCGCCAAGGAAGGTCATCAGAGCGGTCTGCAGGTGAACGCGGGCCACGGTATCACTTATAACAACATCGGGAGGCTTCTAACAGTACCACATTTGAGCGAACTGAACATCGGACACAGCATCGTTTCCCGCGCCACCCGCTTCGGTCTGGCAGCCGCAGTGCGCGAGATGAAGGAACTCATGGCAGGCTACCGTTTGTGAGCGCTATCTTCGGGATCGGCATTGACGTGGTGGAGGTGGAGCGGATCGCGAAGGCCATCGAGCGCCACGGCGAGCCGTTTCTGGCGCGCTTGTTCACGGACGGCGAGCGTGCCTACTGTCAGCAGCAAAAGCGCCCCGCCCTTCATTATGCCGCGCGGTTTGCGGCGAAGGAGGCCGTTTCAAAGGCGCTGGGCACTGGCATCGGCGAGCAGGCCGGTTGGTTGGATTTGGAAATCTCGCGCGATGCTGCCGGTGCCCCCAAGCTTTCCCTCCGGGGATCCGCCGCAGCTTTTGCGGAGGAGAAGGGGATCACTGAAATCCAAATCAGCCTGACCCACGCCCGCGACTATGCCGCGGCCAATGCCATAGCCATTGGAAGAAGTTGAGGGTTGAGAGTTGAGGGTTGAGTGAAAGAGGGATCGGAAGAGGTTGAGTGTTGAGAGTTGAGTGAAAGAAGGGTTGGAGGAACTTGAGGGTGGAGCGATAGAGGGGTGTGAAGAGGTTAGTTGGGAGTTGAAGGTTGATTTGAAGACGAATAGAATCCGGCCATCGACTCTTACTCTCAACACTCAACTATCAACACTCAACTTCTTCAATGATCCGCCCCCGCCGCAACCGGAGCACGCCGGCCATTCGTTCGCTGGTTCGGGAAACCACGCTGAGTGCTGCCGATTTCATCCTGCCGCTTTTTCTGCACGAGGACGCGGTGGATGTGGCGGTCGCCTCGATGCCAGGCGTCAAGCGCTGGTCGCTGGCAGGGCTTGTTAGAGAAGCTGGTGAAGCCGTGGCCCTTGGCATCCCGGCGGTGGTTCTTTTTCCGAAAATCGACGAGGCCCTCAAGTCGCCGCGCGCCGGGGAATGTGCGAACGATGCCGGACTGGTGCCCCGTGCCATTGCGGCGATCAAGGAGGCTTATCCCGACCTCTGTGTCATCACCGACGTCGCGCTCGATCCCTACAATTCCGACGGGCATGATGGAATTGTCAGTAGGGGCGATCGCGGCAACCTTGAGATCCTCAACGATGAGACTGTTGAAGTGCTTTGCGAACAGGCGCTTTGCCATGCGCGCGCCGGTGCCGACATCGTTGCCCCTTCCGACATGATGGAC
>JANMJQ010000012.1:0-28500 GCA_031371445.1 Akkermansiaceae bacterium | reverse complement strand
CTCGCGCCGACCCGCGCAAATGCCTTGAACCTGATGGCAAATCAGATGAAACAACGGGCCTTGGAATTCGCATCCGCTTCATGATTGCATCACTCCTTGAATTCAACTGGCTGGCCGACCCGCAGGCATGGGGCGCGCTGTTGACGCTGTCGTTGCTCGAAATCGTTCTCGGCATCGACAACATCGTCTTCCTCTCGATCCTTGTTGACCGGCTGCCGGAGGAAAAACGCAAGAACGGCCGCATCATGGGCCTGGCCCTGGCCATGCTCGCGCGCCTGGGACTGCTGCTCTCGATCACCTGGATCATGAGCTTGCAGAATCCATTGTTTCAAATTCCGATTCATCCCACGCTTTGGGACATGATGCCGGCCGCGGCCGAGCACGCGGGGCACCTTGGCATCTCGATCAAGGACCTGATCCTGTTGGCCGGTGGATTTTTCCTGATCAAGAAATCGACCAGCGAAATCCATGAAGATCTGGAAGGCCACGGCGAGAAAATGAAGCATTCCAAAGCGGGTGCCGGCTTCGTTGCCATTCTCATTCAAATCGCGGTGGCGGATATCGTCTTCTCACTCGACTCGGTGATCACTGCGGTCGGCATGGTCAACGATCCGACCCGCGTGTCGCTGATGATGGTCGCGGTGGTCATTGCGATGGCCGTGATGATGCTGGCCGCGGGCGCGATCGGCAGCTTTGTCTCTCGCCATCCGTCGATCAAAATGCTGGCGTTGTCATTCCTGATTCTCATCGGCACCACACTGATGGCGGAGGCTCTGCACTTCCACATTCCGAAAGGCTATATCTACTTCTCGATGGTGTTCTCGCTGGGCGTGGAACTACTCAACCTGCGGGCGCGGTCGAAGGGTTCCGAAGCACCGGCGAATGAGATCTGAGATCGCGTGCCCATCAAGCGTCGCTACGCGGCGCGGATTTTCTAACGATCGATGTTCCGTGGATTTCACCCACGGCTAGGATCAGTCGTCGCTAACGCGACGTGGAGAGATTCTAACAGATCTAAAATCCTCATCTTCTTTTTGCGCCCTTCTTGCGCCTTTTTGCGGCCAAAAATCTCGCATCTCCAGCTCACTTCAAATCCCCCAGCCGTTGCCTGCACCAGGCCAGGCCTTCGCTGTATTCCTCACTCTGCGGCCGCGAGGCGAGCAGCGCTTCCCATAACGCGACAGCCTCCCGGAACGCATGGACCGCTTCATCCTTGCGGCTGGCGAGCTGGAGCGAGTGGCCCAGGTCACCAAGCAGATAGGCCCCGGAGGATTGCAGTTGCTCGGGGCGCGGGCCGGTCGCGGTCGGGTTCGTTTCAAGGCGGCCTAACAGATCCCGTGCTTTGCCGATGAGAGCGATTTCCTCATCGCGCTGGCCGGCCATGCCAAGCATGCGGCCCTTTTGCCACCACAACATCGCGAGTCGGAACGCTACCATGGAGCTGTCGGGCGACGACGCGCGGATCGCTTCAAGCATTCGGATACCTTCGTCGTAATTCCTGATCGCCTCCGCTCCTTGTCCGCGGTCACGAAGGATGCCCGCGCGCAGTCCGAGTTGCGAGGCCTTGCGCGAAACCGCTTCGGCATTGTCGGGTTGCTCCACCACCAGCACGTCCAGTAATTTCATGGCCTCCTTCGATATCGACTCCGCTGCGGCAATGTCGCCTGACAAAACGGCGGACTCCGCCATCGCGCTATAACAACCGGCCAGATCGAGGCGCATTGCGAAATCGTTGGGCTTGGTCTTCAACAGTTTCACCAACTCGATCGAAGCCAGCGTGCGCACTTCGCGTGCGTCGCCGAGATTGCCCATGCCTTCCAGGATCGTTGCCGAGGACAGATAACAAGCCGCCAGCTCCGAGCGAAGGATCGCTGCATCCGGCCGCGAGTCGGCGATGCGGTTCAGCGTTTGGGTGGCGCGCATCAACTGCCCAAGTGCCTTGGTGTCCTCGCCCTTTGCGGCCAGCAATTTCGCTTCGTGGAAATCGAGAACCGCAAGCAGTTGGTTGAGCCGGTCCGCGTCCACATCCGATTGCGGTACTTCTTCCAAAGATTTGCGCGCGGCGACAAATGAAGGACCAGCTTCGGGATCGCCGGTGGATTGCCGGAGCAAGGCCAAGAGCAGCGAATTGGTTGCAACGCGCATCTTCAACTCGGCGTCCATTGTCAGGCTCGACCACGCCTCCAAGGCCTCGCCAAGCCGTTTGCTCGCAGCCGTCGCATCGCCTGCCGCGATCGAAATTTCCGAAAGCTGCAACTTCACCCGCGCGCGCTCGTCGGCCAATTCCTTGATGTCGGCGGTTCTTGTTAGAAAGTCCTCGAAATACCGCTCAAGCCGCTTCAAGCGCAGTTCCCTGCCATCCAGCGGAGGCAGCAAGCGGTTGCCTTTTTCCATCGCCCACGAGAACAAGCGGTCGCCGATCAATCGCGATGCCTCCAGGCGGGCAAGCGCAAGTTCGCGCTCGTAAGTGATGGATTGCATGCCCTCCGCCAGTTTGGTTTCGGCGTTGGCCTTGGCGACGACGGCGCTGTCGGCAAGGGACTTCAACAGGATCGCCTCGGTGTTGCGGTCGCGGCGTTCCTTGTAGTATTGCGAGGTCGCGAGCTGCCACAGCCCTCCCATGATCGCGGCCACCGCGGCGGCGATCCCCGCAAAAAACAAGGTCCGCCAGGCGCGACGCTCGGCATGGCGCCGCTGGTCGAGCAAGGCCTCGTGCTCCACCACCGCGGCGACTTTGTTTTCCACCGCATTAAAACCGGCAACGAGCTCCATCATTGTCGCGGGCCGTTCGGCCGGATCGAGTGCGAGGCAGCGGTCAATCCATTCGCGATATCCCTCCTCTAACAGATTTTGCGCGGCGTCGGGCCAGGTCGTGTGAAGCTGCTGTTCCAGGTTGCGTGCAATCTTCGAAAGGTCGGCCTGCAATCCATCCCGCCGCGTTTCACCCGGCGGTGGTGCCACGAACTGGAAGGTCTCATTGCAGCGCGGAAAATTTCCTGTTAGAATCCGGAACGCCAGCACCCCGAATCCAAACACGTCCCATCGGTAACCCTGCTCTTCGCGATAGCCCGACGGATTCCGCAATTGTTCGGGCGGCTGATAGAGAACGGCATCGGTGAAATGAAATTCGGGAACACCAGGCATGTTGCCCATCGCCCAATCCGCGAGCATTACCTCGCCGTCGTCTGCGAAGAAGATGTTGTTGGGTTTGAGATTGCCGTGGGCGACCCGCCGCGAGTGCATGCGCGAGAGGGCGCGCGCCAGCGATTTTACGACCTGCCACGAATCGTCGCCCGGATGCGCGGCGAGGGCCATTTGCAAATTCCGCGGTACGCGCTCGCCGTCATCCTTGGTCACCGCGACCAGCGGCGTGATCCACAGCGGCCGCGGGTTGTCCAGATCGGCGGATAAAACGCGCATGACTCCGGCCGGCCAGCCCCCGCTTTCGAGGCGCTCGGTCATCTTTTCCAACAAGCCCCGGCATATCGCCGTGGGGTCGAAAACTTTCACCGCACAATCGTGGCCGGCCTCGTCGGTGGCGTGAAACACCCGGCCACAACCACCGGCACCGATTGGGTTGCCGGGCTTGAGACCTTCCACACGAGGCACTTCCATCAGGGGAGTTCTAAATGATGAATCCCATGCCGCCAATCCAAAGCTTTATCATCTCAACAAATGAAATGCCGGCCCATGGAAGCCCGTATGGTCCTCTTGAGACCGCACCCGCCACCCATAATGAAGCACCGCTGCCCAGGAAACCCGCTCGAACGCTTTTCATCGCGCCGTGAGTTTTTCTACG
Organism: Akkermansiaceae bacterium; assembly: GCA_031371445.1. GTDB lineage: Bacteria > Verrucomicrobiota > Verrucomicrobiia > Verrucomicrobiales > Akkermansiaceae > Luteolibacter. The sequence continues at coordinate 24,701 of JANMJQ010000012.1, read as the reverse complement.
TCGGCCTGCTCGGCGGCCTGGGCCTGACCTTGCCAGAGTTCCTGCGCCAGCGTGCATTCGGCGACACCAAGACCTATGCCACCCACGAGGCGGTGGCCCAGGGCATCATCCACATTTTCCTCCCAGGCGGGCTGGCGCATCAGGAATCCTTCGACCCCAAGCCCTTCGCCCCCGCCGAATACCGCGGGCCCTTTGGTGCGATCGATACAAAAATCCCGGGCGTCCAGTTCGGTGAGTTCATGAAGGAAACGGCGCAGATCGCCGACAAGGTGACGATCATCCGCTCGATGTCGCACGGCGAGGCAGCCCACGAGCGCGGCACGCACAACATGTTCACAGGCTACCGCCCGTCGCCGGCGGTTGAGTATCCATCGATCGGTTCCGTGATTTCGCATGAGCTCGGGACACGCAACGACCTGCCGCCTTACGTTTGTGTTCCATCGGTCCCCAACGAGTATGCCAACTCGGGCTACCTGCCGACGGCATACGGCCCCTTCGCCCTCGGCGCGGATCCGGCCCAGGGAAATTTCCAGGTGCGCGATCTCAACCTGCCCAAAGGCGTCGATGAAGCCCGCTTCGCCCGCCGCAAGTCGCTGTTAGAAACGGTGGATCACCATTTCCGGTCCCTCGAAAACTCGGATGCGATCGACTCGATGGACTCGTTCTATCAACACGCCTATCAATTGATATCATCCGAAAAAGCGCGCGAGGCCTTCAACCTCAACGCAGAGCCCGATGCGTTGAAAGATGAATATGGCCGCAGCGCCGCGGGCCAGCGGATGTTGCTCGCGCGCCGCTTGATCGAAGGCGGCGTGCGCTTCGTTTCTCTAACAGCCGGGGGTTGGGACCATCACGACAATTTGAAGGGAAACATCCAGAAGGAACTGCCGCCAACCGACAAGGCCATCGCCGCGCTGATCCGCGACCTGGATCGTCGTGGCATGTTGGACAGCACGCTTGTCATGGTGACCACGGAGTTCGGCCGCAGTCCGAAAGTCAACGCCACCGGCGGCCGCGACCACTGGCCGCGGGTCTTCTCAACGATGCTCGCCGGCGGCGGAGTGAAACAAGGCTATGTCCACGGCGCTTCGGATTCGCTCGGCGGTGAGGTCGATAGCGATGCCGTGGGAGTCGCTGATTTCGCAACGACAATTTACAATCAGATCGGGATCAACGCCGACAAGGAGCTGATGTCGCCAGGAAATCGTCCGATCGAAATCGTGGCTGGCGGACAGGTCCTCGATGCCCTGCTCTCGAAAAAAGCCTGATTCCGTGAGCCGCGCCATTTTCATCGTTCTGCTGGCGACTCTAACAGTTGCCCGCGGTTTCACTCCCGTTCTCAACCTCGTCAATCCGCGCGGCGGCCAGCGCGGCACGGAAATGGAACTGCATTTCCACGGCGAACGCCTCGACGATATCGCCGAGGCGCTGTGGTATGAGCCCGGCCTCGCGATTTCAAACATCGCCGTGAAGGATGGCGGCCATCTCGTCGCCAAGCTCACAATCGCCGCCGACTCGCCGCTTGGCGAACACTCGCTGCGGCTGCGCGGTCCGGGCGGCCTCACGGAGCTGCGGTCGTTTTGGGTGGGGCAGTTTCCTTCGGTCGCCGAAACCGAACCCAATGCGACCTTCGGCCAGGCGCAGCGCGTCGAACTCAACCGCACCGTTGAAGGCCTCGCCGGCGATGAGGACGACGACTACTATGTTTGTAGTATGAAAAAGGGCCAGCGGCTCTCGGTGGAGATAGAGGCAATGCGTCTCGGCCGCACGATGTTCGATGCCTATGTGGCGATCCTCGACCCGCGGAAATTCGAACTGGCCTCGTGCGATGACACGCCCTTGCTGCGCAACGATGCCTTTGCTTCGGTGATCGCGCCTGAAGATGGCGACTACCGGATTCTGGTCCACGAAGCGGCGTATGAAGGCAATGAAAACTGCCAATACCGCCTGCACATCGGCACCTTCCCCCGGCCAGCGGCCGTGTTTCCCACTGGTGGCAAGCCGGGAGAAACCATTGAGTTCACCTTCATCGGCGATCCCTCCGGGCCCATCAAACAATCCATCACGCTGCCTGCAGCAGCCAACGCCCGCTATCCAATTTTTCCCATCAGCGACGGCTTGTCCGCGCCATCACCGCACTGGATCACCGTCTCGACGCTGGAATCTGTTAGAGAATCGGGTTCCAACGGCGACTTGCAATCCGCCTTGGCCGTGCCGCCGCTGCCCTGCGCGATCCACGGGGTCCTCGACAGCAGCAAGGAAGACTGGTTCAAATTCGCGGCGAAAAAAGGCGCCAACCTGTCGCTGAAAGTATTGGCCCGTTCACATCGCTCGCCGCTCGATTCGATTTTGTCGGTGCATCAGGCGGATGGCAAGAAGCTCGCCGACAACGATGACCAGGGGTCGCCTGACAGCATCATCAGTTGGCAATGTGCGGCCGACGGCGACTACTATCTGAAGATCCGCGACCAACTCAACCGCACGGGAGCTGACTTCACTTATCGCATTGAAATCACGGAGAAGCTTCCCGCCATCGCCGCCAACTTGCCGACGGTCGAGCGGGTCATGAGCCAGAAGTGGAAGACATTTCCAGTGCCCCGCGGCAACCGCTATGCCGCCGTGGTCAATATCACCCGCGAGAACATCGCCTGCGATTCGTTGTTCGAAGCAGGCTCATTGCCCGCGGGGGTGGTGATGCATGCACCGCCGGTTCCGCGTTCGGTCACCGCCTTTCCCGTTGTTTTCGAAGCCGCGCCCGACGCGCCCATTGCCGGCGGGCTTTATCCTTTCGCCTTGCGATCGACGGGTGAGGGTCCGCCTCTAACAGGTTCGTTGGTGGACACCATCCATCACGTCGATATCAACAACGAAGGCCCCTATCATTCGGTATCGCTTGATCGCATTGCCACGGCGGTGACCACGGAAGCGCCGTTCAAGATCGACGTCCAGGCGCCGTCCGTTCCAATCGTGAAAAATGGCACGCTCGGCCTCAAGGTGCACGCCAGCCGCAACGCGGGCTTTGCGGAGAAGATCACGCTGCGTTTCCTGTGGAATCCGCCCGGCATCAGCGGGCCGGTATCGATCGAAATGGGCGGTGATCAATCGGATATTTCCTACGAGTTGAATGCCGCGGCCGATGCCGCCATGGGAGATTGGCAGGTTTGCGTGCTGGCCGAAGCTAATACCCCACAAGGACCGGTGTTGGTATCGTCATCGTTGGTGCCATTGAAAATCGCCGAGCCCTATGTAACGATGACCCTGGACCTTGCCGCCACCGAACAAGGCAAGCCGGTGTCGATGCTTGCAAAGATCGAGGTTCAGCATCCCTTCGAAGGCAACGCCACCGTCGAACTGTTAGGGTTGCCTCATGGTGCCAGTTGTCCGCCACAATCCTTCACCAAGGATAAGACCGAACTCAGCTTCCCCATTGCCATCGCCGCCGACGCGACGATCGGCAAACACAACGGCGTGTTCTGCCGCGTCCTCGTTCCGGAAAGCAACAGCACCATTCTCCATCAAACCGCGATGGGCGGAACACTGCGGATCGATGCACCGGCACCCGCCCCGGTTGCGAAGAACGATGCGGCTCCAGCACCCGCGCCCAAGCCACCGGACGCGCAGGCAAAAGTTGAAAAGCCGCTCTCGCGCTTGGAACAGCTTCGCCAGAAGGCAAAGTAAGGAGCATGGACGCCTACGTCCATGCAAGAAGGGACGTAGGCGTCCCTTCTCCTTACGTTGTAGCGGATCGGTCAGTATTTATTACCGCGCCATTCATTTTCCCTTGGGTCCCCTTGAGTCGAAGCTTGTTCGCGGGATGGCGGGGGGCTAATTGTTCGGAGAGAATCCGCCGCCCGTCCCGTGTCAATTTCCACCTCCTCCCCCGAAACGGCACAAGCGCGCTGGCTCACTGAGCGGCGGAAGGTCCTGGCAGACGGAACCGCCGCGCATGCGTTGTTGAAACTTGCGAATGGCGCCGGTGAACATTTGCTGGCGGTTGAAATCGCGGAAGCAGTTCTCGCGGAGGGACTGGTGGACCCCGCGCCGGTTCTCCAGCAGATGGGCCGCGCCCTCGCCGCGCTGGGGTCCAGCGAGGAAGCCCGCGCGACGCTTGAACGCATTCCCGCCGGACGTCCGGATGCCGCGGAAACGCTGGGACTGCTTGGCCGCGTTTCGAAAGATCTCGCGGCCGTGGCGACAGGACCCGGAGAGCGTGAAGGATTTCTCGAAGCGGCAAAGAAATACTACCTCTCCGGATATCAGCTCGCGTTGGAAAAAGGCGACCGAAATGGCGCTGCTTATTGCGGGATCAATGCGGCGGCGCTGGATGTTCTGTTAGGAAATCCGGACGAGGCTTCGTCGCTGGCCCGGCAAACCCTAGAGCAGGCCGGCGAACAGACCGACTACTACTCAACTGCCACGCGCGCGGAGGCCGCTTTCATTCTGGGAAAGGAGGAGGCAGCCGATCTTTATCGCCAGACTGCGGAGACAGCGGCCGTTGAAAAACGTTGGGCCGATCTCGCGTCCACACGCAGGCAATGCCGGGAGCTGTCGCTGAAACTCCATGGCCGCCGGGATCATCTGGATGCAAGCTTTCCCGCCGGTGCGATTGCCGTTTTCTCCGGCGAACCCGCTTCCGCTCTAACAGGAGAGGACGAGGAAACGGTCCGCAGGATCATGAAGGAGTGGCTTGCCGCCCAAGGTGTGCGGGAAGCCTTCGGGAGCGCCCGGCCGGGATGGGATCTGGTGATGTTGGCGATCGCCCAGGAGATGGGGATCGGCACGCATCTGCTGCTGCCTGGTCCGGTGGATGCCTTCATCGAAAATCATGTCAGGCCCCAGGGCGAATCATGGGTTGCCCGCTTCGAAGAAGTCCTTGAAAAAGCCAGCTCGACAACCGTGCTTGGCGGCGATGGGACCGATTCCTCCAAAACCGAATTCACCGATCGCATGATCGCGGCGCGTGGTTCGTTGCTTGCGGACCATCTTGGATTTGACCTGAGGGCTTTGGCGGTCGGTGAAGATCCAGCCAACACCGCGCTGCCACTCTGGCTTCGTTCCAATTTACAGGCACGGGTCCTCCGACCTTCCGCGCCTGACGTCGATGCTGTGCCCGACAAGGAAGCTACGCCGGATGCAGTGCCATTCCAAAGCGCTCTCGCATCCACGCCGGGAAATTTGAAAACACAGGTTTGCACCTTCGCCCACCTGCACTTCGCGGACTATTCCCTTTTGTCGGGTGAGGAGTTCGAGGCCTTTCAAAAAACCGTGCTCGGAACGATCGCCGCGCGGTTGGCGATTTCCAACCATCCGCCCGTGGCCCGGCAGGGATTCGGCGGAGACTACCTTTTGGTTTTTGACGAATTGTATCCAGCCGGCATCGCGTGCCTTGATCTGCTGGCCGCCCTGAAAGACGCGGTGGATGAAAAAACCGGCAAGACCTTCCAGCTTCCATCGCTGTGCCTCAACGCCGGGCCGACACGCCAACTGATCAATCCGGTGCTCAACTTTTACGCGCATGAAGGCAACGTGGTCACACGCACGGGGGCCATCGCCCGGTTGTTGCCGCCTGGCAGCCTCTGTGCCACCGAGACTTTCACCGCGCTTTCCTCGTTGGAATCGCTGCGTGGTTTCCGCTTTGAACATGCGGGAAAAATCGCGGTCGGCGACAGTTCCGAACGTTTGTTCCGCCTCTATCCTCCCTGATCCCATGAACCGCCTCGTCATCGTTCCCGACACCGCTCTCGAAGCCGCAGGCCTGGCCCTCAAATCACGGCTCGCCGCGATAGCCGGTGAAATCGATGCGACGAACATCCCGCCATTCATGGGTCCCCATGCGCTGCGTTGCCTCACCTGGGCCGCTGCGGAGAACACGGATTCCGAGATCCTACTCTGGGCGCGGGAAAAAAATGGATACGCCGTCGCATGGGCATCCGGCACTCCCCGCGAAGAGGTCGAAGGACGTGGCCGGGCCGACCAAATGGAGGGAATGATCGCCCGGATTTTTGAAACTCATCGCTCCGAATCCGAAGGCGCCCACGACCTCCAGGCTGCAGAGTGGACGAACCTCGAACGCCTGCGGGGCGCCAACATCGAAGCGATGGCGGCCAGCCCGGTGATCCTGTTCGAATCGTGCGTCGCCGTTCTCAGCCGCGTTCGTTACCGCGGCAAAACCGCAAACGAAAGCACCGCAACGGCCCCGGCGGAAAGCGCTTCATTGCTCGCGCGGCTCATCGAAGACCGCTTGATCCGCGTCACCCTTGGCCTCGAATCATCATGACACACCGATCGACATGGTTAAGCCCCGAGCAAGCCCGCCAGGCGGTCGATTGCGGCCGGGGTCGCGGAATCAGGATCGCTGTCATCGATTCCGGCATCGAACTTTCCCATCCCGGCAGCGCGGGCCTGCGGCTGATTGACGACCTCGCGTTCGATCTCACTTCCGAAGGGGTGGTAAAACGCTCGCCCGGCTGGGGCATCGATCAATTCGGCCATGGAACGGCCGTGGCCCATGTCATCCGGAAGATCGCTCCCGAGGCGCAGATCGGAAGTTTCCGCGTGCTGGATCAACGCCTGAGCAGCAAGTTCCAGATCATCCGCGAAGCCGCCGCACTGGCCGTCGATCTTGGTTATCATATCATCAATTGCAGCTTCGGAAGCCGTGCGGACATCACCAAGATCGAACACTTCAAACCGTGGGTCGACACCGCTTACCGGCGCGGAGTTCATGTTGTCAGCGCGTGTGACAATGACGATTTCCGCAGCGCCGAGTGGCCGGGTTATTTCCCCTCGGTGATCACGGTGAACATGGCGAAAACGGAAAGCGACGATCTGTTTTTCCGTTGGGATCAGCCGACCGGTGACTTTGGCTCGCATCTCGTGGAATTTGCCGCGCGTGGCGTAGACATGGAGTTGCCATGGAAGGGCGGCCGATGGTCAAAAAAAACCGGCAGCAGCTTTGCCGCACCGCATGTCGCGGGAATTCTCGCCCGCCTCCTTTCGATTTATCCGACGCTCAAGCCGCCTGTGGCCAAGGCGCTGCTTCAGGAAATCGCCTTGCCCTGGGAGCCTTCGATGAGAGGCCCGAATAACTAGAGCAAAAAACGGCGGACGGCAGCGGTTGGGCTGCGTCCGCCGTTCCCCTGATAGCCAGGTTCAATAGTAGAACAACCCGCCGCAGTTGCCGCAGGTGAACCACTGCTGTGCCGTCGTCTCCTCGATGATCGCGTTGACTACGCCGCAATGCGGACAGATGACATTGGCCCATCGGGCATAGCGCCCGCCAACCTCGTCACCGCCGCCGATCTTTTCCAGCTTGATGACATTAGCGCCTGCGGGCGGAGTGCCTGCAACGCCGATTCCCACTTCAATTTTTTTTCTTTCTGACATGGTGTCTTTGTTTCTTGTTTTGTTGTTGAATGGCTCCGATTCCTTGTGGGAACCGAGCCGAAGTAGTTATACCGCAGCAGCAGGAGAATGTTTCGTCCCGGCGCGCATTTCACCCTGACCGGATGCCTCCTGGTACAGCTCGCGGAAAAGGCCGGGTTGTGCGAGCAACTCCTCCGCTGTTCCCGACTGCACGATCCTGCCATCGTTGAGCACATGGAAGTAATCGCAGAAGCGCGATTGCCATACGATATCGTGATCCACCACGACGACGGTTTTGTCTTCCAGCGAGCGCCGCATGGCATCGATCAGCGGAAATTTCTCCATCGGGCCCATACCGGTGGTGGGTTCGTCGAGAAACAGCACCGATGGCTTGCGGAGGAGGCAGCGCGTCAGCGCGAAGAGTTTCTTCTGACCTCCCGAAAGGCCGGATCCCGCCGCGAAAGGTTGGCCCAGGGCGTTCGGTCCCATGGATTTTTCCAGCACCTTGTCCAATCCGGTCAGCGCGGAGACCTCGAGCATCTCCTCGTCCGTTGCTTCGGGACAGGCGACCAGCAGGTTTTCACGGACGCTGTCGTAAAAGAATGCCGGGAATTGGGACATCAGCACGAGGTGCTGGCGGACGGTGGAAACCGGCAGGTCCCGCAAGGGAGTTCCACCTAACAGAATCTCGCCGAACTGCCAGTCGTAAAATCGCAGGGCCAGGCGGAAAAAGGTGGTTTTCCCCTGACCGGGACGTGCCACGAAGCCGGTGACCTTGCCGGCGGGAATCACGAATGACGCCCCGTCCAGGACGTTGGGCCGCTCACCCGGGCGATAGCTGAAAACAAGATCCCTGGCCTCCAGCGACGGGGTAAGCCTTTCCCCGGATCCCTCCGGCGGCGGCGATCCGGCAGCGGGACTGGAATCCAACAGGGAGTTGATCATTTCCATCGGGGGCCAGCTCATCTGCATCGAGATTCCCAGGCCGGACAACTGCTGGATCGCGCCCATCAGCAAGGGGGTCAACAAGGCCACCTGGACGATGGTGCCGGGCTGGCCGCTGACACCTTTCATTTCCAGGAAAATCGCCAGACCGATAAACGCCGCAAGGACGATGGTGCCCGGCAAGCGGCTGACGGCATTGATTTTTTCCATGGTCACCGTTTGGGTCATTTGCAGCGCGAGCGAGCGGTCGAGCAACCCATCGAGTTTCTTTTCAAACAGGGGTTCAGCCCGCATCGCCTGGATTTCCTCAGGGGCCTTCAACGCTCCCCCGATCAACGTCGCCAGACCGAGATTCTGATACTGCACCGCCGAGGCATCCCGCTGCAGGAATTTTCCCATGCGGTTGACGATCCAGGGTGAAGTCAGCGCGAACAGCACGATCCCACCAAACATGACCCACACGCCGTTCATGCCGAAGATCGTCCAGACCGCGGGTCCGCGGGTAAGCCCGACCAGAGCATGATAGATGGTCACTCCAACGACGATGATCCCCACGACCTGCAGCAGCGGTTCGATCAACAAACGCCGGATGGTTCCGGCGATTTGATTGCAGTATTGATTGACGATCATCGACAGGCGATCCGAGTCGTTGTCGTGATAGAAGCCCGGTGATTTGCGCAACAAGCTGGCGAAAAGATCGGCTTTGACTCTCTTGGTGATGATTCCGTCAAAACGGGCGGCCAGCCATTGGAAGCCGAAGCCCCCTGCGACGAGCAGGACCGTGAAGGTCATCCAGAAACCGTAGGTGGCTGTCAGCGGATGCGTGGCCGGCACTACGGGGGCGGGCGCCTGGCCTGCGGGGGCGGTGGCTTGACCTGGGGGCGGCGGTCCGGGTTTGGCAGGCGCCGACGAGAAATGATTGGTCAATTTCCCCATATAGACGGCCGCCTGCTGGGGGAGAATCGTCTGAACCACCAGATGGCCGATGATATAAAGCAGGACGAGCATGAAATGGCCGCGGAGGTACCTCTTCCCGAATTTCAACAAGACCCGGAATTGGAATGGGCTCACCTCCGCGGGTTGGCCGGCTCCGGCCGACGGAGCCGCTGCCGCCGACGCCGCGCCGGACTTGGATGGCATGGAACCTTTTATCTCCATTAACCTTTGGCCCTTGTTAGATTTTGTTCCAACCGACGGATTCTCATCATGACTTCTGATAGATAGATGCGGCTGTTTTGGGTGGGAGAGCAAGGAGAAAACCTGCGGGCAAACCTTTATAAAATAACCAAAAAACCGCCGATGCCGGTGGCGCTATCAAAAGCCAACCCAAGAGCCCGCACTCCCGGGCTACCACCCGTTCTTCGCGCGGATTTCCTGAAACATGAGTTCGTAAATGTTGAACTCGATCCGGTTGAAAGCGGACATTTTGAATTGCGCGGTGCCGAATTTCTGGCTGCTGCCTGTTAGTTTTCCATCGGCGACGGATTCAAGCCGGAAGACCACCCATGAACCATCGGGGAACCAAGCGCGCACGTCACCATTTCTGAGAATGCAGGTTTCCAGATCGGCCGGCTTCAAGGCCACCGAACGGAGGGATTCGATGGGTAGCTTGACATCGCGGAAGGGAGTTTTGATGGCAATCATGCCATCACCCACCGCAGTCACTTCGCCGGAGATATTATCGCCATTGCGCAGTTCCATACGATCCGGCTTGGGCTGCTCTTTTTTGGGTGCCGGCGTTTCAGGTTCTTCGTCCTGACCATTCCAGGGAGCCTGGCGCTGTGCATCGACGACTGGCTCGGTCTGACCATCCCAGGTGCCGATTTCAATGCGGGAGATTTGCAGGGCGGAGGAGTTTTGAGCGATGAAATGAATCACTCCCGCATGTTCGGGATCAGCGACCGGCGCATCGGCATCGGTCCAGTTCTCCACAACATGGCCATCGACCAGGACGGATACCTTGCCTCCCTTCAGGCTCGCGCGGATTTCGATGCGCGCTTTTTCATTTTCCTGGAGGGCAGTCGCGTTGGCGCTGCTACCAAGATACCTTGCGGGCGGCTTGCAACTGCGCAGGAAAATCGAGCGTTGCGCGAAGTTCAGTTCGTAACCCGAAGTTGGCTGGTCCGTGGCGGCTTTATCCGAAAACAACACCACCTTGAATGACATCGGGCCGCGCCACTGCGCATCGAAAGCAACGGAGCATTCGTCGGGAAGATCGACATCGCGCGCAATGCTGCCGGCGCCCTGCGAACGGAACGACGAATTGCGATAAGTCCATGCCGGCTTGGTTGGAAACTGCGTCCATCCTTCCAGATCGGTGGGACCGCGATAGATGGTGCTCTGGCGCTCGCTGATGTCGATTTTGGAAATCATGAGGCGGTTCAATTTCAAGCGACCCGCATACCATGTGTCCAACTCCACCGCATCCGGCCCAACACCCGCCAACTGGCCGCGGAGGATGTCGCCATTCGTCATAACAACCGAGGCCTCATGCTTCGAGTTTGAAGCCGGCTGTTCGGCGGGCATCGATAGATCAAGCACCTTCGCGAGCGAAAATGATGCGGGCTTCTGTAGCAGCGTCGATTCCCAAACAATCTGATCGGTTGTCAGCGATTGGATGGAGCCTGCCAGGACGTCATCGTTGGCAAAGCGCACCATCGCCTTGTTTTCCGCAGCCTGGAGGGAACCGGCCATCAGCGCGCATGCCAGGACTTGCCTCATGCTTTGATTCATCGCACCGCCTCCTTGGCTGCCTGGCTTTTCGGTTTTTCCAACGCGGTCACACCCTTGCGCGCGATTTTCAAATCCCCTAACAACGGATGGGTGGCGGTGAAATTGCCATCGTCCAGGCGGCAGGAAGAAACGTTGAGCGCACCCTCGCCGGCCAACTTGAGGACAACGCGGCCTTCCGGTTTTTCCTCAGCAGCAGCGGCTTCGGGTTTCGCAAAGAAAACGGTGGAAACGTCGGCCTCGGAAAGCTCCATAGGCTGATCCTGAAAATCGCTCTTGAACGAAAACACCGCGCCTCCGGGGCCGTTGCGAATGGAGGTCAGCCGCCCGCCCCAGCGATCGTCATCACGGCTGATGAGGCTGTCGGTCTTGGGATCGCCACGTTCCTCCGAATGGTGGCGGGCACTTGAATTATCCAACTCCGCAACCTCAATGTTCATGATTTCCTGCGTCGCGCCGACCGGCCCCATGCATGAGATCATGACGCCACCGCCGGTCGGGGGATCCAAGCCAGGATCGATGCCGCCGGCGCTTTCCGGTTCACCATTCAAGAGCAGATGGATTCTTGAAGTCTTGCGATCGACTTGTATTTCGACGGCCACCTGATGATTGTAAAATTGCTCGGCTCCACGCACCGGCAGCATGATCGGTTGCAGCCGTTTGCCTTTGGTCGATTCACGGCGGATCTCAAAACCGGCGGCTGTAAACAGCATGATATAGCGATCCACGGCATCCGCATTCGGAGTGAGAGGATCGGCAAAGGAGATCTGGAAATTTGGATTGCCCTGCCACTTCAACGTGAACTTCAGGGTGAACTGGCGCGGCAGATCGAGATCCTTCGCGGCCACCGCATTGCCGCTGGCCTGGAGGCCGTCGTCGGAAAGCTTCCAGCCCTTCGAGCCTTCGATGGCCTCCGTCCATTCCGCAAGGTTGCGGGGGCCCGTATAAAGGACGCGGCCCTTGCGCACCCCAAGCTGGAGCGACTTCAGGGAGGCGCGCGGAATTGTCAGCGCTCCGGCATCCGCGCTCACAACTGTTAGATTTGAATCATCCATCCGTTCCAGGCGCACGGGCAGCAGGTCGCCGTTGACCAGTTCCAGAAGTGCCGCGGAAGAATCCCGGGCCGCGGGTTGCGCGGCGAACTCGATCTTCTCCACCGCGTCGATCTTCAACAATACCGGGCCCTGCGACAGCGGCGACGTGACCTCGACAACGCCGGCCGCATCAATGCCACGCACATCCCCTGTCATGCGGCTGTCTTCTGTTAGAACGACATTGTCCGCCGCCGCCGCCGCGATGGCACCGGCAACGACAAGAAGTCCGAGGCCAATGCTGTTAGAAATCGGCATCCCAGTCGTCGATGAAGTTGTTCGAGATCTTGAAGTCCAGCATGATGGCCGGATCCAGGTTGAGATTGATTTCACCACAAACCGGACTGAGAAGCCGCAGCGAATCGGCGGTGCCCGACAGCGGGCGGCCGGTGATCTGGCCAAGCGGACTCAAGCGGACCACAACCTGGTCCGGCGGCACGGTGCTGGCCTTGTCGAGATGGTTGCGGGCGAAACGGATCTCCGCGATGTCATCCAGGTCGAAGAAGAAATGCCCGTATTTCCCGTCGAGGGCGACCTTGCCATCGTGGAACGACTCGACCTTTCCGGAAAAGCGGTCGGTGCCGTTGGCGAGCAGCACGATGTCCTGTTCGTCGGTCTGCAAGCTGCGCGCGGAATCCGGCATGCCATTCCATTCCGCGATCAGGATGTCGGAGATTTTCACCTGCGAATCCTCCGTCTGAACCGCGAAGCCAATGCCCGCGCCCTTGCCTGCATAGTGCGACGTGTCTCCCGGTTCCGGTCCGCCTTCGTTCCACTGCACGACAAACTCGTCGTTGATGAACACGGCGATCTCACCGCTCTGGCGATTGCAGCGCAATTCAACGGTGGCCTTGCCGGCATCCCCAAGACGCACGGCGTTGCCATTGATCTGCAGGCGTTCGACCGGCATGCCATCGCCTTCGACTGAAGTGCGGCATAGCATCATGTGGGTGGAAAAAATCTGCAGCACGTAGCTGTTGCCGAACAACACGGGCAGAACGCCTGAGTCACCGGCGACAAAGCCATTGGGCCGTCCGCCGGGTTTGTCGGCAGCGCCCTCCACCTTTTCCGCGGGCTTGGCTTTGGCATAATCCGAATGGAAGGCCACTGCCAGCGACAGCCGGTTTTTCCATGCGACATCAAAGCGGACGATGGCGCGGTCTGGCATCGACTGGTCGCGATAGAGCGCGGTGCCGAAAGATTTGTTCGCCCAATACCATGCCGATCCCGAAAAGATCCAGCGTCCGGGATCATCGGTTTTATCATCGGCTTGGTCGCCTTTCTCGTCTGAATTCTCCGCAGCGGGAGGACCTGTTTTTTCCGGGGGCAATCCATCGGGAAAAGCGGCGTGCGCCATTTTCCAACCGTCGTCGTTGAAGGGGCCGTGGTAACGCAGACGTCCGCCGAGCGGACTCGGGGCGAGCATCGCAACCTGACGCCGCGGGATATGGAGCGTGCCCGCGTAGGATGTTTCCAAAATCACGTTCTCGTCATCCAGGGCGACGATTTTGCCGGCCACCCGGTCGCCATTGACGAGCGCCACGTGGGACAAGGACGCGAGCGCCTTGACTGGATGCCCCCCGCGCAGCACCACGTGCCGGAGTTGGGTTGTTTTGAATTCGACCGGGTTCGCCACATCGTCGCGGATCCAGATGGCCGAACCATCCTTGATGCCGCGGAACGTGCCATGAAGTTGGTCGCCGTTGGAGAAGCGCAACAAATCCCCCGGCTCGGCCGCAGCCAATGCAAGCAGCCCGGCAAACCATGAAGTGAGCAGGCGGACTTTCATTTTTCGTAAATGGGGAGGAAGCGGTAATTGAGGGCCAGCGACAACAATGCCCCTGCGGTGCTGAAGGATGCACCCTGGTTGCCGGGAAAGGATCCGTCCGGCGATTGCAGCACGGCAAGGTAGCGGATGTTACGGGCATTCCATTCTTTCCAAACCGTTTCGTCGGCATGGAACAATGCCTGCGACATATAGTATTCGAAATAATAAGGATATACCCGGTCGCGGAAATCGAGGTTCTTCTTGAGATAGGCCAAACTCGCCTGATAGCCCTTCGAGTCGCGATCCTTGGCCAGTGAAAAACACAACAAGCCCACGGCTGTTAGAGTCGGCTTGCCGGCCGCCGATGAAGTGTAGCCATAGGAGCCGTCCTTGCCCCGGCAGGATGAGAGAAATTCCAATCCACGCTTGATGACATCATCGCTCACACCTACGCCCGCGTTGCGTGCCGCGAACAAGGTCACCATCTGGCAACCCGTCACCGTGGTATCCGCGTCATGGCTTTCCGGTGTATAACGCCAGCCGCCGGTTTTGTTGCGCTTTTGCGAGCTGACAATCAGTTCGACCGCTTTCTTCAGCGCGGGGGCGATCTTCGGATTGTCCACCATGCCATAGGACTCGGCGAGGGCCTTGGTGGCGAAGGCATGATTGTACATGCTCGATCCGATATATCCGTTTTTTTCGTTCTGCTGCGATATGATATAATCGATGCCCGAGTGGATGGTCTTGGCATAAGGACCGTTGTTGGGATCTTCGCCATGCGCAAGGAACGCCGCGACGCACAAGCCCACGACGCCTGGCTCGGTGCCCACGTTGTCACTCCAGGTGCCCTTTTCGCTCTGGGTCTTGGCCAGGAAATGCAAGCCACGCTGATAGATCAACTCGGCCTGGGCGGGAATGGAATCGTCGGCCCGGCCTGGAATATCCTGCGAACGCGCCTGTCCCGGCAAAAACGTCACGGCGGCAAACAAGGGCGCGATTCCTCCAATCAACCAGCGCCGGCAGCAGGACGTCTTCATTTCAGCTTTTTCTCGACGCCCCGGTTGTAGGCATCGAGAGCCTTTTGGAATTCCTCCGGGAGCATGCGTCCCGCTGTGCCGCCGGCTTTGGGAATACGGCGGGCTTCGTTCTTGCCACCGGCTCCACCAGCTCCGGCCGTGTTGGCTGCATCGGAGTTGCCGGTCGCACCCTGGCCGGCTTGATCACCCGGCTGCTGGCCGGGTTTGCCCTGCTTGTCACCCTCCGGAGTTTCGCCCGCCATGCGCTCCATCATTTCCATCATCGCGCCGGCCCCCGCGCCACCACTTTGCTTTTGGCGTTCCTTCGATGCGGCCAGGATTTTTTCGATGATGTCGGTCTGCGCGGCGAGCGTGATGCCACCGGTCTCGGCATCGGCAAGTTGGTCGGTCGATTCGTCCATGATGCGCTTTACTTCCTTGAACATCTCGATGACCTGCGGTGCGGTTTGTTCGATGGCGAGCTGTTCGACATCGGCCGACAGTTCGTCCTGCTTGTCGGCAACCTGCGCCGCCGCCTCGCGGTGTTTTTGAAGAGTGGCTTGATCCGTTGCACCTGCGCGGCGGAGTTGCTCGAGCGCGCGCGTCTGGCTGCGCAAATCCTGTTCCTGCTGGATCATCTTCATGACACGCAGCATGAATTCGAAATCCTCGTCTTCGGGACTTTGGCCACCGCCACCGCCACCTCCACCACCGCCGGCTTTATCTTTTTCGCCTTCAAGCTTCTTGGCCCATTCTGTGAGTTTTGCACCCCATAGGCGCGCGGCTTCGGTGGCGAGATAGGAATGATTCGCAGCGAGCAAGGACCGGACCTTTTCCAAGCCACCATCGATTTCAGACGCCTTCATCTCTTCGAGCAGCGCCTTGAAGGTCTCCGTTTTGGTGCGGGAAAAATAACTGGCCAGATCCTCCTGGATCCAACGCACGTCAGACGCGGTCGTTGCCTGCTGGTTGCCCGCTTCGCGAAGACGCCGCTGGTCGGATGGCATCAACTTCGGCGAACGGACGCCAAGGATCCGCTCATAACCTTCGATCAGGGAACCCGCGATACCTTCCTGCTCGCCCGCGGCTTTCTTCAGGCGGTTGATGAAAGTGCCCGCTTCAAACTGTTTGTTCGCGTCGTTGGCCTTGGCGAGGGCCTCCATCATCTTCTCGACGGCCTGCTTCTGCTTTTCGACGGCCTCGGCCATGTCCTTGCCGCTCTGTTCCGGGGTGTTCGACTGCTGGTGGGCGTCGCCGAGCTTTTGATCCACATCGGGCAAATCCTTTTTCGAGAGCTCCTGCATCGTCTTCAGGGCTTCCGCCATTTTCTTGAGCGTGTCCTTTTCGATATCGCCGTTGCGCGCGGCATCTTTTGTTAGATTTTCCATGCGCTCGGCCAGGTCCTGCATCCGGCGCTGGCTTTCCGCTTCGGCCTCTTCCTGGGCTTCAACGCGCCTGGCGTTTTCTTCCTGCTGCAGTTCCTCGCCGCTGAGGTCTTTGAGGCGCTGGTTGTCATCGAGCAAATTGGTTTCACGGCGCGCGAGGTCCTCGAACTCCGCGAGCGTGCGATCGAACTTGGACTTCAACATCTGCGCGTGTTCGTCGCGCGTGAGAACATAGACGATCACAGGCTCGGAATAGACGCGTCCCCGGTTTGGAAAATAATCCTCGGTATAACCCCGCAACAAAATCTTCTGGGGAGTGATGCCAAATGCCGCGGGCGAAAACGACGCGCTGCGGACGATCCGGCGTTCTTCCGGCGAGCCATTGCCGAGATCGAGTTCACCCTTCGCGGGAGCCTCGTCGGTTGGCCGTGTGAATTCGCCCTTCCACTCGAGGCCCGTGCGTTTCACTCCATAATCGTCTTCGGCAAGCACTTCGAAATCGATCGTCTCTTCGGGCAGCATGACCTTTTGCCGGTCCACGCCTTGCAGATAACACACCGGCACGGCATCGCGCGTCGCATCAACGCGCAGGCGATAGCCGTTCTCTCCGGCCAGGCCGAGATGATCGCTCCACTCGAAGGGCATCTCAAAAGGCAGAGCCCCTACATCCAGAAACGGAGTCCGGGCCGTGGCCGCTGAAATCTCCATCGCTCCCTGCAAGGGTTCATACGCGGGGCCACTTTCCGCGGAGTTATCGATGACCTGGCTGCGGGTCGGCCCGAAATTCGCCGAGGCCAATGAGCGGCTGGCCTGCAATTCGACCTGAATCTTGCTGCCTTCGACCACACTCACGACACCCGTGGAAAGCGACAGCTTGCGATCCGGTATTTCCAAATAGGACGGCGAGACGACAGTCACAGTCGCGCCTTCCACCGCCGGCCGCTGGACCGGTTCGACCCGGATATCATGCCGCAGGTCGCCGATGCTGAAATGAATGACACCGGGCGACTGCTGGCCGGGGAAGGTGAAGCGATAACGGGAATTTTCCAACTTTGCCCCGACCTGCGGTTGCATGCCATAATGACCCGATGCGGTTGCCGGCCGCTGCTCGGAGTCAGTTGAAAGTTGGAGGTTGATTTCAAACGCCTCACCGAACGCGACAGCCATCGAGTCAGGCGCGTTCTCCAATCGCGTGAAGGTGTAACGTTGGGTGTTGGAAAGCGGGAAGGCCCAGCGTTGCAAAGCATTCCATCCCGCGCGCGGCGTCAGGATAAATGCGGCGATGGCCAATGCGGCGGCACCCGTTGCCACCAAAGCCCAACGCCGATGACGCTGCGGCGGCAAGGCTTCGTCGAGCTTCCGCTTGCCGGTTTCCACCGCCACGGCCTCCATCGCCGCCTCGCGCAATCTCGGCGACAACGATTCAGCGGTGCCGCTTTGATCCTGAAGTTCAATGACGCCCAGCAACCTGTCGCCAAGCCCCGGATAACGTCGCGCGATCAACCGTGCCAGCTGCTCTTCGCGGCGCTGCTTCCACACCCATCGATGCAACCAATACGGGGCAAAACCCGCGAACAACGACACGCCCGCAAGCAGGATCGCCAGACGCGCCCAGCCCGGAGTCGGAATGAGCCGGTCGAGGCCGTACACGATCAGAAACGAGAACAATAATCCGATCACCCCGGCGGCCAGCGCTTCGAGGATTTTCACCCGCCACAGATGACGCCGGAAATCGTCCAACTGGAGCCGCAAGGCTTCCGGTATCGCGGTTCTGGGGGTGGGCAATTGGGTGGGAGGGGCCATGGCAAATCAACCGGACGTCCCCGGCGCTGCAAGGAATGGCGGAACTTCCCAAATTGAACGGAAAGTTCCAGCGCATTCTCCGCCAGATCCGGGAAGTCTCAAGGGAAGTATCGGGAATACGCACCTAATTACGAAGATTTTACCGCGGAGGCGCGAAGGACGCAAAGGGGCGCGAAGGAAGAGTGGGTATTGAATGGGGAAAACGAAGAAGGGACAAGAGTGTCCCTACTCCATAACCTCCGCGCCTCCGGGTTTCGATAGACCTATTCCCTTTGCGTTCCTTTGCGTCCTTCGCGCCTTTGCGGTGAACTCTCCATCAGCGCTGTGCCACCCGCTCGCGGATACGCTCGAAAAGCCGCGAAATATGCGGCATTTCCAAGCCCGCCGCCTTCGCGCGACGCAGCGGTTCTTCCCAGATCGGCGTGACTTCCACCTCGCGGCCTTCGACGAAATCGATCATGCTGGAGGTTTTGTATGGCCCCATCGGCTTGGTGCGGTTGACGTTGAAATCGATGAGCCCGTCGCCCAGCGGAAATCCCAGCGCCCGTCCCGCGGCGATGACTTCCGCCATGATCGTGCGGATTTCATTTTCGCCCGCTTCGGTCGAAAGCAAAACATCGGTCGTCACGCCACCTTCCGCGATGGAAAGGCCATTGAAGGGGATGTTCCATACAAGTTTCTCCCACTGCGATTGCTCGAGGTTTTCCACGGCTTCGGCAAGGATGTTCGCCTTGCGGAACCGGCGTTCCAATTCGTCCTCGCGGCCAACGATCCCCGGACGCCATTCACCCACCGTGACGCGCCCCCCTGCGGTGTGGCGAACATGGCCTGCCGACAGACGGTTGATGCAGACGAAGCAAAGCCCGCCAAGCACACGCTGCGGCCCGACGATTTCCGCCAGCAGTTCGCAATTTCCCAAGCCATTCTGCAAAGTCAGAACCTGGGTCTCCGCATGCAGGAGCTGAGGCAAAATTTCTGTTAGATGATGGTTGGCCGTCGCCTTCCATGCCACGATCACAAGATCGACGGGACCGATTTCCGCGCCACTTCGATACACTTGCGGCCGCGCGATTTCAAAATCGCCATGCACACTTTCGACCTTCAGGCCATCGCGTGAAATCGCATCGTAATCCGAGCGCAACAAGAACCGAACATCCTCACCGACGTTCGCAAGACGTCCTCCATAGTAAAGTCCGACAGCCCCCGACCCCACCACTGCCACGCTTTGAAAAGTCCAGGACATGAAAAAGTTATTGGTTAAAAGTTATTGGTTAAAAGGGAAGAAGTATCCGCGGAGGCGGCGCCCCGATTCCTCTGCTACTAATAACGAATAACTTTTAACCTCTTCCACCTCTTCCACCGCTCAACCATCAACTCTCAACCATCAACCTCTTCAGTCTTCCTTATACCCTTCCGCCCGGCGGCTGTCGATGCAGCCCGTGAGCCATTGCACGAGCTTCTCGGCTTCCGGCGATTCGGTGCGCATTGAACTGAGCGCCGACCAATCGAGTTGGGTCCGCGAGCAGGGTGTGGAGAGGCGGTTGATGTCGAGCTTGCCCATGATCGCCTCGGTTTCGCGCGGATGGGCGTTGAGAATGTTGGCGGGCCGCGGCAGTTCGTCGAGGGCGTCGGCGGTCAGGCCGAATGAGGTCACGCCCACTCCGAAGGCAGCACTCAGACGCCGCAGGCTGTCGGCGAGCGCCTCGTCTTCGATCGGCGCGGCGTAGATCAATTCCCCGCCCTGCGACCACATCGACACGGCAAGCGTTTGGAAAAAATCCTCGCGATAGGTTTGCAGCGACGGCTGGATGCGGAGCCGCGCCGCGTGCAGGCGGAATGGCGGGATGCCCAGC
This sequence comes from Akkermansiaceae bacterium, assembly GCA_031371445.1. GTDB lineage: Bacteria > Verrucomicrobiota > Verrucomicrobiia > Verrucomicrobiales > Akkermansiaceae > Luteolibacter. Next base: position 4,745 of record JANMJQ010000012.1, on the reverse strand, counting down.
CGCTGCTTGAAGGAAAGCATCGTTTCATCGAGCGACATCTCCTCGTCCGGCGAGCCACCGGTTTCCCAATCAACCAACACCAATTCGGGATATTTCCACAAGTTGCTGATCGGCGCGTCCTTCCCAAAGGCCTGCCGGAACGCGAATGGAAAGCGGCCGTTGATTTCAAAATACCGCGTCACGACCGCGCGGAACTTGCGGATCCGCAGCATCGCTTCATCCACCATGTCAGGATCGGCCGAAGTGAGATCATCCAAGCGGCCCTGGGTCAGCGCGAGCAATTCCTGCGCACCCGACAAGGCCGGCAGCGGCGCGCTGCGGCGATAGTAGCCTTGGCCTTTTTCCACCTTTGCGATCGGCGACGCGGGGTCGCAGGACATGATCGAAAAATGATAACGCAGCGAGGCGTCCGAATAATTTCCCGAAAGTTGCAGGCGCGTCAGCCGGATCAACTCAGTCCCCTTGATCGAGTCAGCGGGATTTCCGGGAAGCAACGCAGGAAGGATGTCTGTTAGCTGGTTGCGGAGACTCATGGGATTTGGGACGGCACTGGCGTTTTGGCCATCCAATTCGCCCGCCCTCGGATCATCAAGCCCCAAAAGAGGATTTAAAAAATCCCGGGGCTCCGGCGGACGATTTTTTGAAGGAATTGACCGCCGGACTTGTCCAAGCCCGCGATTGCGCCATTTTATCACCATGCACCTCAAGCCCCTTGCCTGCACTTGCGCCGCCCTTGTCGCCTCATTCCTCCCGGTGCGCGCGGCCGACGCACCCAATGCCCAGCAGATTCTCGAAGGCGCCCGCATGTCCGCCACGCTGACCAAACTCGACGAAGGCCTTTCGGGAAATCTCCGCAAAGGCGGCACCACCGTCCCAGTCACGCTGTTCCTCAAAGGCAAGGACATCCAATTCCAGTTTTCGGAAAACAAGGGCCCCTGGCGGATCTTCCACATGCGGCTGGGGGATGAGTCCTTCAATCTTTTTGAAATCATCGGCGGCAAGACCGTGGACTTCCCCGCGGACAAGATCGTCCAACCGATCGCTGGAACCGACCTGACCTATGAAGACCTCGCGATGCGCTTCTTCTATTGGCCAAATCCAAAACTGGATGGAACCGAAGAGGTCAATGGCGAACCCTGCTACAAATTGCGCGTCGACAAACCAAAAGGCGCGGCGGGACGTTACGATGTCGTTTATGTCTGGGTCCATACCAAGTACGGCGCCTTCATGCGCATCCGCGGGCACAACAAAACCGGCGGCTTGCTCAAGGAGTTCCAGGTTCAGGATGTGATGGCCGTGGCCGACAACGTTTGGACGCTCCGCAAAATGCAAGTCGCCACCTGCGATCCCTCCAGCGGCCGCCGTGTCTCGCTGACCGACGTCACCTTCGATTCACCGAAAAAGGCCGGACCCAAAGGAGTTCGTTAAAAGTGAAAAGTTCATTCGGGTCAGGTGTTGCATTTCAACAAATGCCGCAAGCGATCGAAAGGTTGGCCACGATTGGTAACTTGGATCGCAAATTTAGAGCCGCGCAGATCACCTTGCGCGCATCCCCCTTCTGCAGCGCCCCAAAAACGCGCATCTGTATCGTTCGGAGCTTAGCCTACGCCGCCAGTTCGCGCGATTTCGTTCCGCCATCCTAACCCGGGGTTGCGCTCGTTCCTCGTTTACCGCGGGCTATGATCAATTGTCCCGCTGGGACATAGAGACCGGCCATACTTTTTATTAAAATGCGCTTAAGGAGTCACGACACTCTTGTCGTGTCTTCGGCAGCAGTGAAGAAGGGACAAGAGTGTCCCTGCTCCATAAGCTTTATGGACTCAGCGCCACCTTGTAAAACCGCCTGTCGCCATCGACGTCCACATTCCGCGTCGTCACCACCGCGGGTGCGCCGGCCGCCGGGACGGTCATGAGGGTGGTCCATGGCCCGGCCGGCGATCCGCTTGTTAGAATCGTATAACTTTTTCCCGCAACACTCGGCCAGGCAATCGGGAACTGGCTGCCTGACATCGCGCCAAAGTTCGCTGCAAAACGCGATGAGCCGTTTTTCGGGTTGGTGCCCGTGAGATACTCAATCGCATTGTTTTGGCCATCGCCATCGGAATCCTCTCCGGCAACGGCCGCAGTGGGACTGCCGAAATATTGCGTTTCCCAGGCATTGGGGAGACCGTCGCCATCGGAGTCGCCGGCGGGTTGGGATAACAGGAAGCGGCTTGGAGCCAGCGCGAAATCGCTGAAGCGAACCTCGTCGATATACCCCTTCATGTTGTCTGCCACCGCACCCGCGTACTGGCCGCGGCCGATGGTCCAAGCATTGTCGTTCACCGGATTATAAAGTCCGTTGAAGCCGCTCACGGAACCCACGCTGTTGCCGTTGACATAGAGTGTCAGCGTGGCGGTCCCCGCGTTTCCGACCGCAGCGAGATGATACCAGGTGTTCAGCGCGGCGATGGACGTGCTGTTGACTGACAACTGGCCTCCGGAGGCATTCGTAAGTTCAACCCTGAAAGAGTTGTCCACGCCGCTCTTGGACAAATAAAACAACGATGAAGCGATGCCGTTCAGTCCATTGGCATTTCCAAATGTATCGTCCCGGCCGACGATCGTCTGAAACCCGCTGAGCGAGGTGAACCTCACATAAGCCTCCAGGGTGAAGTTTGTAAACGCACGCGTCTGCACCGGGCCGCCCAAGCCATTGTAGATGTCATCGCCGCCATCGAAGAGAAGGCTGCGGGTGTTTGCCAAGGTTGTCTGCGGAACGGTCGCCGCGGGGACGGTCGCATTATAGGCAGGTGCCGCAACCGCGCTGTAGGCGTTCATATTATCATCGGCGGCGGCGGAATCGACCACGGCATTGGTGAACGCCTGAGGGACCAGCGCGCCCGCGGCACCGTCCTCGAAACGATAATAGGCAACGGTGAAATCGGGAATGGAGGAACTGCTGTTGGGATTCGTGCCGGCAGTTTCCTCGGTTTCGTTGTCGAAGCCATCGCCATCGGGATCGCCGCTGCCGGTTTGCGCGAGGCTGCCATTGAAATTGGTCGTTTCCCATGAATCCACGAGACCGTCGTTGTCAGAGTCATTGAGATTCCCAACCACGAGATCGACCTGACCGCTGATGCTGGTCGAAAGCTGCGCCGTGGTGCCGGCCGGGATTCCTGTTAGAATCACGGTCCCAAGGGCCAGATTCCCACCGTAGGTCATCAACGGGTAGCGTCCGGATCCGGTGCCCGCCGCAAGGGCGATTTGGATCGTGCCTGCCAATGAAAGATCGCCTGTGACGCTGACAAGGTCGGATGAAACTCCGCCGCGCAGACGGGTGATCGCGGATGAATCGAAAAAAACGTTTCCTTGAACGGCCAGCGTGCCCGGCGTGCCAGTGGAGAAACCCCGGCCATCCATGGTGCCGTTCGCATTCAAGTCGCCTGTAAGAGATCCATAGGCGGACAAGAAAGCACCCGGCGCGATGTTCAACGCATCGGTGCCTAGGCTCCCTCCCGACAGTTGGAAGGTTGCTCCGGTCTGCACGTCGGTCGAGCTCAGGCAGGAGACAGTGCCGGTGATCTTGAGCGTGCCCTGCTCGACGGTAGTTCCCCCATACCATGCACCCGAGCCACTGAGCGTCCACAGGCCCGAGCCGGTCTTGATGTAGGTGGTGGCCGTGCCAGTGTTCTGCTCGCTGATCGTACCGGCAAAAGTGGCGTCCGTATTGTTCCCGCCGATGCGATAGGCCAGTGCCCGTCCGCCGGTGGCACCGCCCTGCAGCGTGGAAAGAGCCGTCCCGGAAATCGCGCCGATCTCGATCGTAGTACCCGCACCGCCGGTGAGAGTGCCGGTGTAGTACATCCACACCTTGTCGGATAAAGACAGGGCGGCATGCGGAAAGCCGGGGTAGTTGTAGCTCGTGCCCATCCGGAGATCGCCGCCGCTGGCATCGGTCAGAACGTTGATCGTGCCCGTGAAGGCGGACCAGTCGGTGAAGAGCGTGCTGCGGATCCATGGCACATAAAAATTCAACGTGCCAGCACCGCTGAGCGTGCCATAGAGATCCACGCGGGAATCGGCGTTGATGCGCGCAGTCGCACCGGCGGGGACGACGAGATTTGCATTGAACGAGTTGTAGCTGTTGTCGTCGTCATGCATCGCGATGATGCCGCCATTCATCGTCACCAGGCCGCTGCCGAGTGCCGAGCTGTTCGCCACATCGTTGTCGAGGGTAATGGTTCCGGCGTTGAGAGTCAGGCCACCGCTGAAAGTGTAGGCGGCCGACCCGGCGAGTGTGAGCGTGCCGGTGCCATTTTTGACCAGCGAACCACTGCCATCAAATGTCCCTGTACCGCCGAGCGTATAGCCTGCCGTGGTATTCACGACAACACTGCGGGGTGCAAGACTTCCAGCGAGTATAACAGTGCGGTTGGTGCTCGTATCATCGAAGGTGACGGCATCGAGGTTGTAAAAATTGCCAACTGCCGCGCCGCTGAAGTTGGCGGTGCTATTGAGGTTCCACGTCGCGCCATTTTGCGAACCCACCCAAACGAGGTTTGCGGCGGTGCCGGTTACCTTGAGTTGGATGTAGCCAGCCGCAGTGCCGCTCGCGGTCCGATCCAGCGCAAAGGTCTGGCGGGTGTTGGCCGGAATACCGGCCGCCAGATTCATGACCATCCCACCGCCGATGTTCAAATTAATCCCCGCGGCACATTCGATCAGCTTGTAATTACCCGCGCCGAGAACTCCGTCAGCAAAGG
>JANMJQ010000011.1:0-19065 GCA_031371445.1 Akkermansiaceae bacterium | reverse complement strand
ATGAATGAATGCCGTGGACGTAGGCGTCCACGCTCCTTAGGGGTGCCGCATCCTCACTGTGCTTTCTCGATCTTGACGCCCTTGTTCGGCGCCTGGCGGCGCTGTTCGTTCCATTTCGAGTTGTTGTCCCGTTGGATGGCACCGTTTTGTTCGAAGAGGTTGCCTTTGTAATCGACGTCTTTGCCTTTCTGCTGTTCCAGCTGCTGCCCGGGTTGCGGCACGGGCTGGTTCGGGGCGTTTTCGGGGGTGCCCAGCCAGGTGTCACCACGGAAGAAGGCATAGCGTGAATTGCCTTCGCGGGCGATGACGGTGGACTTGCCACGCAGGTTGTCGGCGATGAAGAGGCCGCGCAGGTCGGTTTCGCCGGAGCGGAACTCGCTGTCGGCGCTGCCGATGGCCTTGACGTGGACGTCAGGGCGATAGCCGCCTTTGGCGGTGTCGAGCACGTTGGCGCGGACGCGGCCGCTGGCGGTGTCTTCCTGGACCTCGATCTTGAGCGGGGTGATGAGCACCATGCCGCTGGTGAAGAGATCATCGCCGCGGCAGATGACGAGGTAAGCCGCCTCATCCTTGAGCGCGAGCGGAATGGCGCGTTCTTTTTCCACGTAGTCCCTGCCGTCACCGAGGACGATGGTTTGCTCGGACTCCGGCTTGATGCCGGCGAGCTGCACGCTGGTGATGGCGCTGAGGTTTTTTTGTTGGAGATAGAGTTTCATCAGATCGACCCGATAGACCTGGACGAAGGCTTCCTTAACGTTGCGGTATTTTAACGTGAGTGAAACGGGCGCACCGGGTTTGACGACGGTAACCTCTTCCATGCCGATGCTCTTTTTTTCGAAATAGGCGATGGCCTCGGCGGCGTCGGGATAGAGTTCCTTGACCTTGGCATACCAATCGATGGCCTCCGCGGGCTTGCTTTCGGCATGATAGATCTGGCCGAGAATGTAGCGGGCGAAATCGCGGTCCTTGCTCTCGCCATCGGCGACCACGCGGGCGGCGGCGAGGGCTTCGCCATATTGATTCTGCCAGAAGAGTCCGAGCGCGGTCATGTATTGGAAACCGGGGGCGAGTTCGCTGTCCGCGTGACGTTTGCCGAATTCGCGACTTAGAGCCACGACCCGCGGATAGTCTTTGAGATCGAGCATGGCATTGCAGAGGCTAAAACCCGCGTCGTCGGCCAGGGGATCGGTCGGATAGAGGGCGAGGAAGGACACGAGCATTTCCGCAGCGCGCTTGAGCATGGCGATTTTCTCGGGCTGGACGTTGTCTTCCTTCGGCAGTTCGTGGGCCTTCGCCGCATTCTGATAGAGCAACTGCGAGATCGCGAAATAGGCCGAGACGACTTCGGCGGTGTCCGGGTATTCGCGCCAGACGCGTTGTTGGAAGTCGATGGAGCCGAGGAAGCGGCCTTCGTCTTCGAGCACGGCGCTGATGCCGGAGTCATTGGCGAAGCTGGCGCTGATGACGGCGCGATAGACCAGCCACGCGCGTTCGTGTTCGCCGATGTCGGTGTAGGCCTTGCCGACCACCAGGATTTTGTCGAAGGGGATTTCCAGCGACGGATAGCGTTCGCGGAGAATTTCAAACATCTCCACGATCTTGCGGGCGTCGTAGAATCCGGGCTTGGTGTAAATCCAAAGCAACATGCGGGCGAGTTCGCTCTCGTTGTATTTCGGATTCTCTGTGAAAACGGCGGCAAGGTATTCGAGTGCTTTGGCGTCCTCGCCATCGTTGAAGTGGCATTGGCCAAGGGCGTAACGCTCACTGATATTCATCACGTAGGGATCGGGCGATTTTTCACCGGCAGCGAGGATTGTCAGCCCGGCAGTCGGTCCCACGGCCATGAATGCCGGGTTGCCGATTTCGCGGATGACACAGGGCAGGACGCGGAACTTGCCGGGGACATAGCCAGCGAGCTCGTAGGCAACCGATGGGCAGCGGCCGGTGAAATAGATGCGCAGGGAGGTCGCGAGGATTTCATAGCGGGATTTTTCACTGAGGCGCACGGAGTCTTCCACCAGCCGGGCGCCGGCCGGGAATGGAACGTCGAGGACGAACCAGCGATTGCCAAACCAGTAACCTTGATCATTGATGCTGACGCAGACGCGCTGACCGTTCTCCAGGTTTTTCACCGGCGAACTGCTCGCCACGGAAATCGGTTTGCCGCGGTATTCGAGAGGGGCATGTAAATAGTACCAGTTTTCCACGCTGGGGCGCACGTTGTCATCGGTCGCCTTGGTGTCGGGAGAAAAGCCGAACAGGGTGGCGGCATAGGTGTAGCGTCCGCGGCCGCGCATTTTGAACTCGACGAGATTTTTCCCCGCTTGGATCGCATCGGTCGGCACCTCGAACACAGTGGTGCCTTGCTTTGCCACAGACTTCACGACGCCCACTTCCTTGCCGTTGACCTGCACGGTGATTTCCATGTCAGTGGACTGCTCTTTGCCAAGTCCGAACCAAGCGGCCAGGGCAGCGACAGCCGGGCCTTTGGCGCGTGCGGTAGGGAAACCGAAACAACCGTGGGATTGAAGCAACGATTGCGCGGCGGCTTCGGCGCGTTTCGAATCGGGTTTGGATTCTGCCAGAGCCAACAACACCAGCGCCGTGGTTTCCGGAGTGTCGTTGAGCCATGCCAGCTTGTAGCCGGATTCCCAGACGATCGGCCGATCCGCCTCGACCTTGGCTTTGCCTTCGAGAATGCCGGCCAACTCGGTGGCGATCTCCTTGCGGTCAATGTTGTAAAACGCGCGGGTCATGTAAGCGAGGGTCGCGGCTCCCAGCGTATTGCGGTCGCGGTAGAGGCGGTTGCAGGCGGCGAAGTCGGCGCGTTTGTCGGTGGACAAGGCATGGAGGACGATGGCCTTGCTGTCGTTGTCGTTGGCGTCGAGACCTTCGAGTTGTTTCAACAGGAACGCTGCTGCCAGTTCGATGCTATCCTTGTTCACTGCGATGCCGGCATCGCGTGCGATGATCAAAGCCCAGAACGCACGTGCGGTGGTGTAGTCGCTGGTAATGTCACTGTTCCAACTGCCATTGGTGGCCTGGGTGGAAACCAGATCGGCGACCAAAGCGCGGGCGCGCTCAGCCAAGCGACGCGCTTCGATTTCATCGGCTTTTCCCGAGTTCGCATAAGTGAGCGCGGAGGCAATGGCTAACAACTCGCTGCTGGAATGTTCTCCCCAGACCGGCGGCATCAAGCGGGCCATGTCATAGAGCGGGCCGTAATTTTGCAAAGCCATGTCAAGCACCGCCGTTTTGACATCGGGGCTGATCGTCACGGACATCCATGTCGAGCTATACGGGCGGCCATCGGGGAGACGCAGCACGGCGGCGGTGTCGGAGTTGGCCGTGCCGCCAGCGTGAACGGCGTAAGGCAGGCCCCAGGGTTGGACAGGCAGGGTTTGCTCCAGGTTGTCTTTTTGTTCGCCGGCATTTGCCGTGAGCTCGAAGACGAGGTTCAGGGTGTTGGGGATGGTGAAGGAATCGAAGGTCACTTCGGCACCGCCCTTGGCTTTCACTTCGACGGATTTTTCGCGAGTGGCGAGGACCTTGGTTTTGTCCTTTGCATCGAGCACGCGCAAGGTGAGCGGCACGGTTCCGGCGAAATCTGTTAGATTATGAATCCGGCCAACCACGCGGAGTTCGTCGCCTTCGCGCAGGAAGGATGGGGTCTTCAACTCGACAAAGAAATCCTTGCGGGTGAGCGTGGTGGCGGCGGCTTGACCGACCAAGGTTTCCACCGAGCAGCCGCGGGCGGTGAGCCGCCAGGCGGTGGTGGTTTCCGGCATGTTGATCGTGGCGGTGGCCTTGCCGTCGGCACCAGTGATCGCGGATGGCAGCCAGCGGCCTTCACCACGCACTTCGCGGCGGGGTTCGGGCTTGCCATCTGCCATGAGTTTTCCGGCGGTGATGTTCGTGGAGCCCGAGAAGTAAACTTCGCCACCGTCCATTTTTTTAAGTCCCTCGTCGTTGACGCTCAGTCTGAAACGGGCATCCTGATCCAGTTGCCTACTTTCGTTCAGGCCGTCCCTCCGGCCTCCACCAAACCCACCTCCACCTTCACCTGGCGCGGCTGCCGCTGATGGCATGGCGAAAGAGTCCTCCATTTCCGCACGCGCGCCTTCCATGGCTTTTTGCTCCTCCTTGTTGCGGGCAAGGCGGCCTTTTTCATCGGTGAGCGCCTTCGCGACCGGGCGGGTGGTGCCGGGGTAGCGGAATCCGCAGGTGGCACCCGTGTGGAAATCGGCATACCGGCGGGCGTTCTTTTGGAAAAAGTCGAGGATAGGGATGGTCTTGTCCGGGCAAACGGCGAACAGCGCTTCGTTCACCAAGGCGAGACTCAATTCCGCTTCGACTGCTTGGCCGGTTTGATCGGTCACGCTGATCTCCACCTTGCCTTCCTCACCGGGCAGGAAAAATTCCTTGAGCGGTTTCACCGTGACTTTCAGCTCGCGCTCGACGGTGAATTCCTTGGAGCTAACTCGCAGGTCGCGTCCATCGATGACGGCTGCGGCAAGGCGGAAATTCGGAAACAAATCATTGCCGACCTTGAACGCGATGTCGTTGTAGTCCTTGTGCAAATCGACAATCTGATAGCGCAGGATCGTCTCGCCTTCGTAGGTCAGCAGCGCGAGGCCTTTTTCCAATCGCGAGTGCAGGCGGACCTTGGCATCCTGGCCGACTTTCAGACCGGCCTCGTCCGCGAAGATGCGAAGCTTGTTGGCGTCCGCATCGTCGGAAACTTCGACCGACGACTCTTGGGTGATGGTTTGTGCGAAGCGATCGGTGCCGGTGACGCGCAGCCGATAGATGCCGCCTTTTTCGAGTTTCAGTGAAATCGTGGTCTTGCCGGTGGCGGGATCGGTCTTCGCATCAAGCACGACATCGTTGACCTCGGCGGAAGGTGGGGCCTGGCTTTGCTGCCATGGTAGAATTGTTAGAATCCGGCTGGTCTTCGGTTTTTCCATCCGCAACACGGCAACCTTCAAGGCTTCACCGGTCGGTTTGCCATCGGCCCCAGTGGTGGTTAGGTCGAGGTTGAACGGTTCGCCGGCGATGACCACCGGCTGGCTTGGCTTGGCTTCGATGGAAAATCCGAAGCGCGCCAGCGTGACGGATTCCGTGGTGGTGACGTTGTCGCCGTCGAGCGCGACGCTGAAGGTGAGTTGACTCCCCGGGGTCATGCCGGTGGTGTCGAACGACAGCTTGGCCTTGCCCTCGGCATCGGTGGTGACGCGCTCGATGCGGCGGTCTGGCAAAGTGCAGCGCAGCACGCGGTTGGGCAACGGCTCGCCCCAGTAGTAAGCTGTCTGTAAAGTCGCTTCGATCTTCTCGCCGCGGAACCAAACCCGGCGCGGAAAATCCATGGTCAATTTGATTTTCTCCAACTTGAACTCGCGCACCTCGAAGGCACCTTGGAACGTGAGCGGCTCCTTGCCTCTGCGTTCCTGGCTGGCAGTCATGACGTATTGGCCGACGCCTGCTTCTTCTGGCAGCGCAAAGGTGGCGTCAAAGGTGCCGAACTTGCTGAGTTTCACCGATTGTTCGGACAGCAGGCGGCCTTGCGGATCGGAGAAGCGGATCTTGAAATCGGCGTTTTCGGGGATGGCATATTCGCCATTCCGCACATCGCGAAGCACGCCGCGCATCGACACGGATTCGCCGGGCAGATAGGCCGGGCGATCGGTGTAGAGGTAGCCTTTGGCGATCAGGCCGGAGGACAACTGGAGGCCTGCTAGCGGCAGGTTGAAGGCGGCGGCATGGCTGGAGCGCAATGCGAAGACACGCACGTCGGCGAGGTCTTTGAGGGCATCGAGCGGGGCTTTGAACACGCCGTCGGCACCGGTCTTGCCGGTGGTGGCCACGGCATTGCCATTGCTAACTAACAACTCGACGCCAGCGGCGGGCTTGCCGGTGAGCATATCCTGGACGAAAGCAAGCACCTCGCGGCGGCTCGATTTCACCACGACTTCGAGATCCGAGCGCAGGACCAACACGGTGGATTCCCAATCATCATCGCCGACCGTGACGACATAGGCACCCGCCTCGTTGCCATTGAACGGGATTTCCACATCCTGTTCGAGCGGCTTGTATTTGACGTAGCCCTCGGGCTTTAGCGTCCAGGATTTGTCCGGCTGGATGAGCGAAACATCGAGACCTTCCACTCCGGTGATGCCGTGCATTTTGCGGAAATAGGCCTGTAGGTCGATTTTGTAGAGCCGGACCTCGCATTGTTCGATGTTGCGCAGCTTGAGGCGCACGACCGGTTTTTCGTTGGTGCGAAACACGCGGTCGGACGAGAGCGAGAGGGCTTTCCGGGTCAGGCGGGTGATCGCGGCCTGGGCGTTAGGGTCGCCGCGTTCGGTGGCGATTTTCTGATAGAGTTTCAGCGCCTTTTCGAACTCTCCGAGTTTCTCCTCAAGGATGGCACCGCTCTTCAACATGGCTTGGCGGGCCTCGGCAGTTTCAGGATACTTGCTGACCAACTTGGCCCATTCATCGATGGCCTTGCGATAGGCGGCGGAAATCTCTTCTTTCGGTCCTTTGGCATCCTCAAGGTCGAGCGCCTTCGCTTCATGGACGGCACCGAACAAATAGAGTATCCGCGACGCGCGCTCGTCGAGCGGGTGGGAGCGCAGGAAGGCGTCGAATCGCTGCATGGCGAGTTCCTCCTGCTTGCCAGTCAGGGCATCGAGGCCCATCTGGAACTCCGCGTTGATGATGGCATTCTGGCTCTCCGACCACTCAGGACCGTTCGGATAATCCTTCACATAACTCTGCCAGGTCGCGATGGCTTCCTCCTGTTTTTTCTGGCTCGCAAGAATCTGGCCGATGCGGAACAGCGCGCGCATTTTCAGGTTGGCCAGATGAGTCGCGGGCGCGGCGTGGAGTTCCTCGTCGATCGCGGTGGCGGCATCTCCCTCAGGAAGCGAAAATCCCTTGCCGGAAATGAAATCGCGATAAGCGGCGATGGCGTCGTCGGCACGTCCGGCGGATTGCAATGCCTCGGCGATCATCCACGCGGCACGAACGGCGCGGCTACCGGCGGGATGGGCTGCCAGATATTCGCGGCAGGCTTTGATGGCCTGGTCGAGATCGCCATTGGCAAGGACGAATAGTTGGATGTCGGTAGTGGGAAGTCCGCCGGTATTTCCAATGAACGCGCCGGTGTTGTTGAGAGGCTGGATCTGTTGGCTCTGGACTGAGTTGCTGCTAGGTTGGGAAACGAGTGAGAAATAGGTCTGCACCGTGAGCCAGCGGATTTCCGCAGGGAGGTTTTTCCCTTCGTCGGTGGCGAGTTCGACGGCCCAGAATTCCATTTCATCGAGGGGTGCGGTGATCATTTTCAAGAGATCCTCCAACTCCATGCGGGCGGCTTGGGGATTGCCGGATTGGTGGAAGGATTCCGCCAGGCGAAAGCGGGACATGGCCACATGCTTGCCGGCAGGTGGCGGGTTCTGCATCGGCAGTCGCTCGGCACCCGAACCGGCGGGGCCGGTCCACGATGGATCGTATTCGGTGAGGTAGGCCTGATAGTCCTGGATGGCTTGCGCGGCATTTCCTGCCTGTTGGATGGCCCGGGCTTTGCGGAACAGGATGTCGTCACGGAATTCGCGCGTCAGTTCCATCGCAAGCGCCTTGGTGTAGAGCGAATAGGCCTTGGCGAAATCCGGCTTCGGCGCGTCGGGGACGTTTGGATCGGGCTTTGCCTCCAGCTTTGCGGCAAAGCGAAGGATTTCGCCGACCAGCGCCTGCTTGCGGTCCGGCGCGAGAATGCGTGTGGCTTCGGCTTCATAAATGGCGGCGGCTTCGGCGAATTTTTTCTGCTCGATCAATGCCTGCGCCTTGAGAAAAACCGCCTTGTGAAACCATGTGGATTTCGGGAAATCCGCCTGCAATTTGTCGGCGGCGGTGACCGCATCGGCGAACTTCTTTGCTTGGAGCAATGCCGTGGCCTTGAGGAAAAGCGCTTGATCGGCGTCGGCATCTTTCGCGGCGATCGCCTGATCCGCCAGGGCGGCGGCTTTATCGAACTGGCTGGCCCGCATCTCCGCCTGGACTTGCGAAAGCAGCGAAGGAGCAGCCGCAGCATAGGGACCGCTCAAAGCGAGCGCGAAAAGTGCGAAGATCCGGAGGGCCCGATCATTGGCGGATCGAATGCGGGAATGCGGCTTTTTCATAAGGGTATTGGTTATCTCGAAAATTAAAGGAACTGGGGCGGATGAATCCTGCCTCGGAATTCCGAAGCTCCCATGTTAACGACACGGGAACTCAAAAATCCTTGGAATTCAGTATCGCCCATCACTTCGGGTGAACCTGAGTTCTCCCCGCAACCACTGTTTGACGTCAACTCAATCCTCCCGATTTACCTTGAATTTACCATAGGGCCGGACGGGAACAACCGGCGCTGTTAGATATTCAGCATCATCGAAATGTGCATCGCGGTGAGTTCGCCCATCGATTGGCAATCGCCGAAGCCTGTGGTGGCGTGCATCCGGTCCAACTCGCGCGCCAGCGTGACCACATGCTCGCGGGGCGCGATGTCCTCGCGGCGCATGACCCCGAGCAAAGCCCGCAAGCGGCTGCTCTCGACCTTGGCCCGGCGCACCATCTGCGCGTGTTCCTCCGCGACGTATTGGTCGATGCTCTTGCGGTTGAGGACGTCGAAGGCGAGCCGGGTGACCTCGCGATTCGATTTGAAACGGAAGGCGAGGTAGATGTTGCCCTTGCCTTCATACGACTGTTGGTCGAAATCGATCGCGCGGACACGGTACTGCACTTCCTCGAAATCGGGGGTGATATCGACCACGTAGTTGACGCTGCGCATGTCACCGAGGAGCCGGATGAAACTGCGTTCGTTGAATTTCGTGAACTCCTTGGCGATCCGGACCTTGTTGAGCCCTTTGCGCGGCAGGTAGTCGCGGATGAACATGTCACCGGGAACGCCGGCGATGTGTTCCTCGATCAAGGTGTTGCCATTGACCAGGTAGTTGATGCGGTTTGGGGAAAGGATGTGCTCAAGCTCCAAGCCATAGATGCGCGAGGCGTCGGCCTGCTTCACGTAGAAGTAGTCCGAGTTGTCGTTGAACAAGTTGGTGACCCGGACGCGGAACGGTTTGGAATTTCCAAAATCACCGAAGTCGATGCGATCGACGAGCAAGTGCTCGTGCTCCTCCGCGCCCCGACCGAGTTTCAGTTCCGAATAGATGCTCGTCAGCCGTGGGCGCAGCTCGGCGAACACCTCGGGCGGATACATGACGGTGAGCCACAACGTTTCTCGGCCGGTCGGGTCTTCGTATGGAATCGCCCCTGTGAAGCGGCATAGCTCGTCATAAACCTTCGGGATTTCGCGCTGCCGGTCGAAGTGATAGAGGTACTGCCGCAGCGACGGAGAAACCGCGTACTTGGTCTTCTGGCGCATGATCACGGTTTATATTAGCGGCCTAACCGCCGTTGGCCAGACGATTACTTTTTGGACAGCGCCACCAAAACCGCTTTCTGCGCGTGCAGGCGATTTTCGGCCTGTTGGAAGATGGTGTTTGCATGCAGTTCGAGCACCTCATCGCTGATCTCCTTGCCACGATAGGCAGGCAGGCAATGCAGCACGATATGACCGGGTGCCGCTTTCTCGAGCAGGGTCTTGTTGATTTCGAAACCGGCGAATTCCAGCTCCTTGTCCTTCTGATCCTCCTGCCCCATCGAGAGCCAGACATCCGTGTTGATTACATCGGCATCCTTCACGGCGAGCTCGGGATAGGCGGTGATTTTCACATTCGGCGTGAGTGTTTTTTGAAATTCGGGAGACGGCTGGCAGCTTGCGGGCGAGGCAATTGTCAGTTGGAAACCCAGCCGTTTGGCGGCCCACATCCACGAACGCGTCATGTTGGAAAAGCCATCGCCGATGAACGCGAATTTCTTGCCCTCCCAGCCTCCAAGTTTTTCCCGCACCGTCAACAGATCGGCGAGGATCTGGCAGGGATGCTCGTCGTCAGTGAGCGCGTTGATCGTTGGAATGTTAGAATACCTGGCGAAATCGATAACGTCCTGCTGGGCGAAGGTGCGGATGATCGCGCCATGCACCATGCGGCCAAGAACGCGCGCCGTGTCTTTGATCGGCTCGCCGCGGCCGAGCTGAATGTCGTTCTTCGAAAGAAACATCGGGAAGCCTCCCAGTTCGCGGATGCCGACTTCAAATGACACACGCGTGCGCGTCGACGACTTGGTGAAAATCATTGCCCAGGTCTGGCCCGACAAGGGTTGACCTTCGCGACCACGCTGCAGTTTCAAATACTCGGCTGAGACCAACAGGCGCTCAATTTCCTTTGCGCTCAGTTGTTCGATGGAGAGGAGGTGTTTCATGGCTTATTAGATGGAAGCGAGTGTTTCGTGGATAATCTCCAGCGCTTCATCCACTTCATCGTTGGTGACATTGAGCGGTGGCAGCAAACGGAACGTATTCGGTCCTGCGGCCGGAACGAGCAGGCCGCGTTCCAGCAGTTGGGTCACGATGAACTGCGCGGGGGTCTTGCCCTCGGGCGTTTCAATACGCTCCGAATCGAGAACAACACCCAGCAACAAGCCCTGTCCGCGCACTTCGAGAATGATGGGCAAATCCCATGAGCGGATCGTTTCGCGGATGCGGACCTCTTGTAAAATAGCGTTCATCGCCAAATCCTTCTCACGGATTTCTGTTAGAACAGCGAGTGAGGCGGCGCAGACAAGCGGGTTGCCGCCATAGGTCGAACCATGCGAACCCGGACCCAGCAATGAAGACAATGGAGTGTCTTGCGGATCCACAATGCGGTCGCTCAACCAGAACGCGCCGATGGGCACACCACCGCCCATGCCTTTGGCCCAAGAGATACCGTCGGGTTTGATTTCCGGGGCGATCATGCGCCAGGCCATCGCGTCGCCACAGCGTCCGAAGCCGGTCTGCACTTCGTCAAAAAACAACAGCAAGTCGCGCTGCTTGCACAATTCGGCGACTGCGCGCATGAACTCGGGTGTGCAGGAATTGACACCGCCTTCACCCTGAATCGGCTCTAACAGAATCGCGGCGGTTTCAGGGCGCACCGCATTTTCTAGGGCCTCGATGTCGTTGAATGGCAAATAACGAAACCCCGGCAGCAAGGGATCGAAGCCTTCCTGGATTTTCTTCTGCCCGGTTGCGGACATCGCTCCAAGTGTGCGGCCGTGGAACGACTGCAAAAATGTGAGCACTTCGAAGCGCTGCGAGCCATCTGCCTGCGGACGCTTCAAGCCGAAGCGGCGCGCGGCCTTGATCAACCCGTCATTCGCCTCCGCGCCTGAATTCGAGAAGAAAATCTTCCCGGGAAGCTGCACGTGATGAACGTTGATTTCCTCAGCCAATTGCGCCTGCAACGGCGGTTGGTACAAATTCGAGACATGCATCAGCTCGCCGGCCTGCGCGCGAATAGCCTCAACTAACACGGGATGGCAATGCCCCAACGAGCACACGGCGATGCCCATGCAAAAGTCCAAATAGCTTTTCCCCGCTTCATCCCACAAGCGACAACCCGCGCCGCGCACGGGGATCAACGGGAACCGGCCGTAGGTCGGCAGGACGTGTTGGGCATAGAGCTCGGGAGTCGTCATGAAGTCGCGGGAAAGGGGCGAAGGCTAGCGCCCGCAGCCCCCGCCGCAAAGCCGGAAATTTGGCGTGATGTCCGCTTCAATCGGTTACTTCAGGGAAGAGATGGGATTCTTCATCCACGATCCCCTATCCACGATCCACTATCTCTCTCAACTCCGCTCAGGAAATCAACTCGCCGGGGCTGCACTTCACCACCTGCGTCCCCGCAATCATATCATGCAAACACCGGCGATCGTCTTTGAATACCATCAATGCATCCACCAACGGCAAGAACTTACCTACCAGCGGAAGGAGCTGCAACGCCGCAACGAATCCATAACGGTTGATGATGAGCTTCTGGATGTCCGGCTTTTTGAAATCCATCGTGACGATGCGTGTCTTCACCACCTTTTTGCCGATTGTCTGGCCCGTTTCCTTCAGGAACTTGAACTGGATCGCCATCATCACGACGAAATTGACAACCACGAGGCCGGTCATGGGGAGCCAGCCGATTGTCCCCATATTCTGGATAAGGCCGGTCATCACCAATCCGAACATGAGAATACCGCCGATCACCGCGCCGATCACGCCGTCAATCAGCGCGCCCAGAAAACGGTCACCTAAACTCGCCAATGGGCTATTTTGCGGCAAAGAAGGCGCAACCGGTGTCGGCTCTGTGGAAGGAGAGGTGTAGGGATTATCCATTTGTAATTCCCTAGCAGAAACCGCCCGCCACGTCACGCAAGAAAGCGCTTGGGGGGAAATCGATTTCAGGCACGCCCCTAACAAAACAGCTTTTCCGGCACCTCGATGACCTCATCGCGCAGTGCCACGAAAATGCGATCCCCACTTCCGTATGTTAGAACCGCGCCGCCGGTGAAACTGCCATAAGCGGGCAGCACCAGTGTGTTCCCGCGGAGGAGAAAACAGGGCAGGCGCAGGGAGCTGCGTTTCCCGTCGGGGATTTTCACGATCGGGTGCCAATGCCCGCAAATATGCAGTTGGTCGCCAATGACATGCGCGGGATCATGCACGATCCTGACATCCGGCAGATCGAGGTAAGGGACGCTTTCGATTCCCCCCGGCAGTTCGCGGATTTTCGCATCGTGGTTTCCCGCAACCAGGGTCAGCGGCAGTGCGAGGGCATCGAGAAACCGGCCGAGGCTCTCGTGCAGTTCCGGCGTAATTCCGGCCGGGGCGTGGAAAAAATCGCCGGCGACAACGAGGTGGCGCGCGTCGCAGTTTTTCACGAGATCAAGGAGCCGCTGAAAATCACGGGCGCTGTCGCCTTCCGGAACCGGCAGACCCTGCGCGCGGAAAGCGGCCGACTTGCCAAGATGGATGTCGGCGACGATCAAGGTCCTGCAATCCGGCAGCAGCACGGCACCCTGGGGAAGGAGCTGCATCGGCCGGGGATGGGAAAGCAAATGCATGAGGGAAATGACGCGGAGGCGGGCACTTTAGCGATCGGTTCGCGCCGCGCAACCCGGGCAGCGCATTTTCAAAATCCGTGGCGGCGGCGCAGCGGTTTGAGCTCGTAAGTTCTTCTAACGCGGGACGAATCGACGGACTCTTCAACGCGGGACTTGCGGATCGGGCGCGCCTCATTGCCCGCGGCCTGATGAAGCTCCTCCAGCATGTCGGCCAAACGCGTCGCGGCGTCGGCGGCAACCAGGGTGGATTGAAGCCGGTCGGCCCAAAGAGGAAAGGCCATGGGAGTGAGATGCTCGGTCTCGACCAGATGGATGGGTCGCTTCGTCATGGCGCGGATGACTTGGTTCAGGCGGGTGAACTCAAGTTGCTTCTCCAAAATTTCGCGCTCGGATTGGCGGAGCAATTGGTTGTCGGGGTCGTAACGCTGGAGGACTTCATACAACAGCGTCGAGCTCGATTGCAACTCGCGGCGCGAGCGATCCTGGCGGCCCGGTGGTTGCTGCAGGATGAGACCCGAGACGCGCGCGATCTCGCGAAAGTTGCGCCTCGCAAGCTCGGCGGTGTTCATGCACGCGATGAGATCTTCTAACAGATTCTCGGGAATGAGATGACGCCGCAGACTTGTTTCATCCAGCACGAGGCCGCGTTTGGCATGGAGGGAAAATCCATAGTCGTTCTGCGTCGCTTGGATCGTTTGGCCATTCTCGCGGCCGATGCGAAACGCAACAAGAGTGCCAAGGCCTTCATGGACCAAGCGCCCCGCGAAGGGGAACAGAAAGAGGTGCTCACCGTCCTTTGAGCGCGTGAATTCAACAAGCAGCGACTCATCGGTGGGAATACGCGACCACCGTTGTTGGATCTCAAGGATGGGGGCGACCGCCTCCATTTCCGCGGAAGGAGGAAGTGTGTCCGAGAAATTCGAAGAGGTGGGCGAGACGCCCACGCTCCTTGAAAGGCGTTCCGCAATGGCATGGGTAAGTTCGGTGGAAAGCGCCATCCTGGCCCCGCCCCAGATGGCGATGCGGCCCTTGGTGATTTTCCCGGCCGGTTTGACCGTGGCGATGCGTTGGTGAAAACGGACCAGCGTAAGATGTCTGCCCGCGAAAATCAAATGGCCGCCGGTCTTGATGCCGGCGATGAAGGATTCCTCGACCGTGCCAAGGCTATGTCCGTTGGCGAATTTCAGAACGATGGCGGGATCGCTGGAAATGGTGCCGATGCTCAAGCGGTGCTGGAGGATCAGGCGTTTGTCATCGACCGTGTAGCGGCCGTTCTCCAGCCGCGCTTTTTGATAACGCGGATAAGCGGCGAGGGCTTTTCCGCCGCTGGAAATGAAGCCCAGGGCCCACTCCCACTCGTCATCTGTTAGATCGGCGAACGCGTAAGCCGATTGGATTTCGCGGTGCATTTCATCAGGCAAAAACGGCTCGCCGATCGCGCAGGTGACGAGATGCTGGACGAGCACATCAAGCGGCTTGCGTAATGGCACGCGCGCTTCGATGTGCCGCGCCATCGCCGCATCGCGTGCGGCGGCGAACTCCACAAGCTCAAGCGCGTTTGAAGGAACGCAGACGATGCGCGACGCTTTGCCCGGTTGATGACCGGAGCGGCCGGCTCGTTGGAGAAGTCGGGCGATGCCTTTCGGCGAGCCCACTTGGATCACTTGGTCAACCGGCGAAAAATCCACGCCGAGATCGAGCGACGATGTGCAAACAACGCATTTCAGCGAACCATCACGAAGGCCATTTTCAGCAATCGCGCGTTCCTCGCGATCCAGCGAACCATGATGCATCGCGAGCTTGTCCTTCCAATCCGGCCGCAGCGCGAGCAACTCCTGGAACCAGATCTCGGTTTGCGATCGCGTGTTGGTGAACAGCAAGGTCGTGGCAGCAAGCTCTACATGCCGGACCACTTCCGGGGCCAGCGTGGTGCCGATGTGACCTGCCCACGGAAATTGCTCGATCGTCCTTGGAATGATCGTCTCGATACTGATCGGCTTGCTGAGGTCGGCCGTAATCTCCACGGATTTTGCAAAGGCATCCCCCAACAAGGTCTGCCGCGCTTCTGTTAGATTTCCGAGTGTGGCCGACAAACCCCAAACGCGCAGGCCCGGAAACCACGCCCGCAGACGCGCCAAACAAAGCTCGGTTTGCACCCCCCGCTTCGTCCCTAACAGCTCATGCCACTCGTCGGTGATGACACAGCGCAGGCCCGATAATTTTTCCCTGAAATCGTCATGGGTCAGCATCAGCGACAGCGACTCCGGCGTGGTCACCAAGGTATGCGGCAGACGTTTGCGAAGCCTCGCGCGCAGGGCGGATGGTGTGTCGCCGGTGCGCGCTTCGACCTCAAGATGCGGAGCCAAAACCGCCACGGGTTCACGCAAGGCCCGCAGGGTATCGGCCGCCAGGGCACGCAGCGGGGTCAGCCACAGGATTTGGCAACCGCCCGGCTCCGGCAGGCTCTCCACCAGCGGGCCGAGATACACGGCCAGGGTTTTGCCCAAGCCGGTCGCCGCATGCAGCAAGCCCGATTTCCCCTCCCAATACGCCTCCCATGTCTCCCGCTGAAACTCAAACGGCCGCCAGCCCTTCGATTTGAAAAACGGCGCAAGGACGCTGGCGGACATGGACGGGCACCCTCGTGGCAAATGCGGAAATTTCAAGGCCCCCGCGGTGGGCCAGTTTCGGGCTTGATCCACGGCAACGCCCGCCGTAGCTGTTGCAAGCGTCGGTCAACCGTTCGCCCACCCCCGCCCTCATGAATACCCTCATCCTGCGCTTCCTCGAGGACACCGCCGATTCCTTCCAACATCGCGAAGCCGAAGCCTTGTTGGTGGAGGCAATCCCGCGCCGCGGCGAAACCATCACGATCGATCACAACTTTCACGCCGTCGCGAATGTGATTCACAACTACGACGCCGATGGCATTGAAGTCCACGTCGGCCCGGCCCGCGACACGGTGGAGGAAGCCCTG
Organism: Akkermansiaceae bacterium; assembly: GCA_031371445.1. Classification (GTDB taxonomy): domain Bacteria; phylum Verrucomicrobiota; class Verrucomicrobiia; order Verrucomicrobiales; family Akkermansiaceae; genus Luteolibacter. The sequence goes on along the minus strand of JANMJQ010000011.1, from coordinate 3,062 downwards.
CAATGGCTCGTCGAAAATTGCGAATTCGTCGTCGCCCTCGAACCGGTGCTGGCCACCGAAACGATGGAAGAAAAAGCCTGAAGCTGCTCAGCGGACAACCCGCGCGCCGCCGCCGCCGATTTGTTTTTCAACTTCCTTGCGTGTCGCCATCGACGTGTCGCCCGGCGTGGTGGAAGCGAGTGCACCATGAGCTGCTCCGTATTCGACCGCTTTCTGGGCGTCGTTGAACTCCATGAAGCCGAACTGAACCCCGGACGCGAACGAGTCACCGCCACCGACGCGGTCCATGATTTCGAGATCCGGGTACTTGCGGGATTCGTGGAATTTTCCGTCGTGCCAGAGGATGGCGGACCAATCATTGACCGTGGCGGTTTTCACACCGCGCAGAGTCGTGGCGGCGACCTTGAAGTTCGGGAATTCCTTCACGGCGGTTTCGATCATCGCCTTGAAGGCATCCAGCTCGATGGTGGAAATGTTGTGGTCCACTCCCTTGACTTCGAAGCCAAGCGATGCCGTGAAGTCCTCCTCGTTGCCGATCATCACATCGACATACTTTGCAATCTCGCGGTTCACTTCCTGCGCCTTTTTAAGTCCGCCGATGGTTTTCCAAAGTGAAGGCCGGTAGTTGAGATCGTATGAAACAACCGTCCCATGCTTGTTTGCGGCTCTCACCGCTTCAACTGTTAGAGCGGCGGTTGTCTCGGAAAGCGCGGCAAAGATGCCACCCGTATGAAACCAACGCACACCCAGTTTTCCAAAGATGTGATCCCAATCGACGTCGCCCGGCTTGAGCTGTGAAGCGGCCGTGTTGCCGCGGTCCGGATTTCCCACCGCGCCCCGCACGCCGAATCCGCGCTCGGTGAAATTGAGGCCGTTTCTAACATTCCGGCCGATCCCGTCATCATCGCGCCACTGGATGAAGTCGGTTGCGACGCCGCCTTGCATGATGAAGTCCTCGATGAGATGGCCGACCTCGTTATCGACGAAGGCGGTGACGACCGCGGTTTTATAACCAAAGCATTTCCGCAGGCCGCGCGAGGTGTTGTATTCGCCGCCGCCTTCCCAGACTTGGAAATTGCGCGCGGTGCGGATGCGGCCTTCGCCGGGGTCAAGCCGCAGCATGACTTCGCCGAGCGAGATCTGGTCGTATTTGCAGGTGGATTTGTCGCGTAGTTGAATGGCCATAAAGTTTCCAGATTCTAACGAAAAAACGTGAACGAACTCAAACACAATGATTCCAATGAAAGGGGAAACACGGTTTGCGCGAAGCACAAGCACGCGATTTGGCTTGCAACAAATACGGCATAATCACAGCCTCGTTTTACAGTGTTGAAACTCGCTTACAATTTGAGCGCGGAACTGCTGGCGCAGCCCGAATCTGGAATGGGTTATCAGATTGTCGAGGCTGTCACCTACGGCAACGCGGTCAGGCGCGGCGTGGCTTACAATGCCGAATTGCTTTTGTTCGAGGAAGAGCCGCGTTTGATGCTCAAAGCCGCCGCCTTCGCGCGACTCTTGAGCGAAGCGAAAAATTCCAATACAGAAATCAAATCGCTCCACGTTGTGACACACACGGCTTCAGCCTCGTCCGCATTTGCGATGAAAGAGGCGACCACCAGCTACGGCAGAAAAGCCCTGCCCGCAAAAGACGCGCCGATTGAAAAGACCAAGGAAAAGGAAGTGTTCGAGCGTTTCACAGCTTACGAAAATGACCGCCGCATCAAGCCCGACGGAAGTTTGCTGCCCGGAACGTATGGCACAACCGAAGAAGACGCGAAAAACGTGCGGACTGGCAAAGAGGCCGTCGCACGCTACGCCCTGCCAAATCCTAAGCCCGCCTCGAACGTATTTACAATCAAGCCGCACAAGGATACTTTAATCCAGCGTGGAATGGTTGAACCGGCCTACGATCAGCCGGGTGGCGGCGTGGAAGTGATTTTCACTGATGGCACAAAACCCGGAACTGTCACCGGGCCGGACAAAATTCCCGACGAGTAATTATGAGAGTCAAACTCGAACAGCGCTGGATGAAACGGCTGCTCCAACTGCCGGAGTCCGGCATGGGTTATCAACGCGTGGACTTGCGCCTGGCGGACGGGCGCGAACTCAAAAACGTGCTCGCCTTCAACGCCGAGGAAGTCGAGCTCCCGGACGAATGTGCCGACGCAAAAATTGAAGACGTTCACCTCCGGAACGCTTAACAAGCAAAGGCCTCCGTTTGCGAAGACCGCTTGACGCTTACGTCAACTTCGCCGATTCCGTTGCCGGACTGGGATTTCTCGGTTGGTGAGCGTGTCTGGCATTGCCGGATGCGCTCATTTTGTTTTCAGACCGGCACCGATTTGAATTCACCCAGATTCCACGCCGCTTCGCCGACTTCGTGCGCGAGATGATTTAATTCTTCAATCTCCGCTTTTGTGAACAGCAGGCCGCCATGCTCCTTGGACAAGCCGCCCCAGCGCGCTTCCGGCTGGCCGGGTAACATGCACTTCTCGTTGCCATGACCGAGCACGTCTTCGATGATCGCCTTCACGTTCTGGATCTGCGAACGGCCTTTGACGTAGTCGTTGCCCTTCATCGCGTCGGGATGGATGACTTGGAAATAAAACGTCGAGCCGCGCTTCTCGCCTTCGCCGCCCAGCTTCGTTCCGCGAATTTGCGGCAGCGAACCGCCGATGTAACCCGCGTAAAGTTCGTCAATCAAACCGAGGCCGTAGCCCTTGTGCGCGCCGAACGGCAGCAACGCGACGGCTTTGTTCGGATCGGTCGTCGGATTGCCCTCGGCATCCACGGCGGCGCCGGGCGGAAGTTGTTTGCCCTCGCGTTTCATCACCGCAACGCGGCCCATCGCGATGGTCGAGGTCGCCCAGTCAATCACGATGGGAAAACCGATCGCGTCCTGCGTCGGGAACGCCCACGAATGCGGGTTCGTGCCCATCGTCGGCGTCTTGCCGCCGAACGGCACGACTTCGGACGTGGCCGAGGTGCAGTTCGTGTAGGCGAGGTAGCCCTTGAGCGCGGCGTCCATGACGTAGCCGCCGCCCCAGAGATAATGCGTCGCG
>JANMJQ010000098.1:0-12163 GCA_031371445.1 Akkermansiaceae bacterium | reverse complement strand
TGACCTTGGTAGATACCCAGTTCAAACAGCCCACGGTGAGGATGTACACGGATTTTCCTCCGTGGATGGAGAGCACACCGGAGGGCCAACAGCCATGAACGGGCACCAGTCGTTTGATGAAAAACAGCCGCCCCAACACATCGAACTTCACACGTCAGAATCGACACTATCGAAACACCAAGGCAACAGGACTGTTCGGCAACATCGGAATTGAGTGTTTGGTGCGATTTGAAGTCAATTTTTTCCACATTCATCACCGCTTCGGCACCACGACGGTCGTGGAATCCACAATGGTGGTGACGGTCGGCTGGCTTCCATCCGGCGTCTGATGGACGATGAAGATCCTCCGGAACCCGTCGAGATATTGCAACTGGCGCTCGCTGAATGTCACCGGCGAATCGCCCTCCTTGTAACTGAAACTCGTTGGGGCCATGTTATACTCATCCACCTTTTTGACGGCAGGCACGCGGGTGATGCTGCCCGCAGAAATCTTGAGTTGATGCTCGCCGACATCGAGCGTCGTTTCCATGGAGACAAAGGAGATCACCCGCGACTCGCCCTTGGGAAAGGCCTGTGCGGAGTCGTCGATGAGTTCCATCCGATAGGCCGGTTTCGAGCCTGCGGGGGCGGGCGACACCACGAGCAACGCCTGCTTGAAGTTAGGCGGTAATTTGACACTGGCCGCCACACTCGCTGCTGGATTCTTCGGATCGACATCGGCCTTGTCGTAGAGCACCAGACTTCCATCGACCGGCAGCATTGACAGTGGCGGGGTCAGGTCTTGCGGCCGGAATTCCAATTTGACCACCACGCCTTTTTTCTCCGGATAAAACAGCTCGGCGGCGGGATTGGCGGGATCGTGCAACACCGCGCGGATCTGCACTGGCGTCGCCGCCTTGTTCGGTTTGGCATCGGCCACTAGAGGTAACCAAAATACAGATAAAATGCACAAAGAATGTTTCAGGTTCATGGGTATTTGGTTTGTTGCCGGATAGGCACCGGAATGACACCAGGTTGATCCGATGCTCGAAAATCTTGCTCGCCTTGGCTTCGCTAATATCCGTGTATGAACTCAACGCTGGATGGTCCATCCGGTCAACAGATTACGAGTCTCATTTTTCCCTTGGGAAGGCTGCGTGAAAATAAGGTCAACTAGTAACGATTTTGAAATTGAAATTCTCCCGAGGCCTTTCCGCGTGTGGTGGATTTCTGGCGGCGGTCACCTTGTTGGGATTTGCGCCGCGAGTGGTGGCCCAATCAAGCGGGCTAGACGCTCCCCAGCCGGTTAATTCGTTTTTCAACGGGGTATTTCCATCCGTCGCGCCGGGGCAGGCGACCGGTTGGTCCACCGAGAACGCGTTTCCCAACCTAACCTTCATTGATCCACTGTGGCTGACCCCGATTCCCGGCAGCAGTAACCTGCTTCTTGTCGGGAAAAATGGCCAGCTCTGGCGCTTTCCCAACAGTGCCGCGACGACCCAAGCACAAGTGGTGAAAGTACTTGAGCGAGTATCAACGACCCAGACCTCGGAAGATCAGGGTTTTTACAGCCTCGTTTTCCATCCCCAATTCGGCCAGAGCGGCTCAGCAAATGCGAACTACACCTACGTTTGCTACAACTACAAACCGGCACTCTCCGGCGCGGATGAAAACCACTCGTATTGGCGGGTCTCCCGCTTCACCTGGGTGCCTGCCACCGGCACGCTCGATCCGAACAGTGAGCTCGTCCTCATCAGCCAGTATGACCGCTGCCGCTGGCACAACGGCGGGGCGATGTTTTTCGATAACAGCGGTTTCCTAAACATCACTTGCGGCGACGGCGGTGACAGCGCCGAAGGTGGCGGGCTGACTGGCGCGGATGGCGCACTGAGCCGCACCCAGCGCCTTAACTTCGGGCTGTTCAGCGGTGTTTTCCGGATCGATGTGAACAATGATTTGACGAAATCCCACGCGATCCGCCGCCAGCCCTTGAGTCCTGCTAACAAGCCAACAGGTTGGCCGGCCAGCTCGACCCAAGGCTATAGCATTCCCAATGACAATCCATGGCTCGATCCTGCCGGCTCGATCTTGGAGGAATACGCATCCATCGGCCTCCGCAGTCCGCACACCGCGCATTATGACGCGGTGACTGACGAGGTTTGGATCGGCGACGTGGGCGAGGGCGAGCGTGAGGAAATGACCCGCCTGCCGCGAGGTGGTAACGCCCAGTGGGGCTACCGCGAAGGCTCGATCGCCGGCTCGGGAACGGCCGCCGTGCCGCCTATCGGCATCGACACTCCGCCGGTGTTGGACTACGACCACAGTGTAGGCACCTGCATCATCGGCGGCATGCGCTACCGCGGTGCCAAGTGGAATACCGTGCTCGGTGGTAAATTACTCTACGCCGATCACGTCCGTGGGCGGATCTGGACCGCGACTCTCCCCACCAGCGGAGCGCCGGTGAGCGAATTGGTCATCGATGGATTCCCCACCGGCGAAAAAGTCGGGCTCGCCAATTTTTGCACCGACACGGCTGGCGAAATCTATCTGCTCACGGTCAACGGCACCAATCAACCGGGCGGCACCATCCGCAAGCTGATCGTGGCCGGGGTCTCCGCCGAGCCGCCTGCGCTCCTTTCGCAGACCGGGTTTTTCACCAATCTCACCACGTTGGCGGCAGTGCCAGCGGCGGTTCCATATTCGGTGGTGACGCCGCTGTGGTCGGATGCCGCAGCCAAAAAGCGCTGGCTGATCCTGCCGAATGACGGCAGCCATGACACGGCTTCGGAAGACATCGTCTTCGATGAAGAAGGGAGCTGGATCTTTCCCACCGGGACCGTGTTGGTGAAACATTTCGAGGTCGCGACTAACGCTAACAATCCGTCACTGGTGAAACGACTGGAAACCCGCTTCCTGGTTTGCACCGCAGGTGGCGGGAAATACGGCGTCACTTACCGCTGGAACAGCGCGGGGACTGACGCGAATTTGCTGACCACCGGCCAAAGCGAAAATTTTTCCGTGACCTTGCAAAATGGCAGCACCGAAAGCCGTCACTGGGACTATCCATCGCGAGCCGATTGCATGCAGTGCCACACCGCTGCCGCTGGCCAAGCACTCGGCGTGCGGACCAGCCCACTCAATGGAAATTTCCGCTACGACTCCACGGGTCGCACGGCGAACCAGCTTGCCACCTTCAACGCGCTCGGAATGTTCGACCGCACGCTCACTGCCACCGAGTTGGCGAACTTCACCGAATCCCGAGCGATTGGCGACAGCACCGCGCCGCTTGAGCACCGGGTGCGTTCGTATCTCGACACGAACTGCGCCCATTGCCACCGCCCCGGCGGCACAGTGAGCTTTTTCGACGCACGTCTCGGCACTCCGCTCGCCGCCCAAGGGCTGGTCAACGGAACGATCCAAGGCGTGTTTAATCTCGGAACGAACGGACGCTATATCAAACCCGGTGACACCAGCCTGTCTGCCATCCATGTCCGGATGGCCGCCGTAGGAAATGGCACAGCCATGCCGCCGCTCGCAAAAAATCTCGTCGATCAAGAAGCGGTCGCGCTTCTCCAACAATATATCCAAGGCTTGACGCCCGCAGAATTCGATACCACCGCCAAGCCGCTAGCTCGCTACGTCCGCCTAACGGCACTCAGCGAGGTGAACGCCGGTGCTTGGACCAGCGTCGCCGAATTCTCAGTGCTGGATGGTAATGGCACGCCGATGCCCACTTCCGGGTTGTCGGTTTACCATTTCGACAGCCAGGAAACGGTCGATGAGTATGCTCCTGCCGCGAATGCGATTGATGGAGACATCAATACATTCTGGCACACCGAGTATAACCAAGGGGCGACCCCGCCGGACCCGCCGCCGCCGCACCACCTGACGCTCGATCTCGGGTCGTCGCGCTCCGTCGGGGGCTTCGTTTACACCCCTCGCCAAGATTATGTCAACGGACGGATCGCAAACTATCAGGTTCACTACAGCTTGGATAACGTGAACTGGACGCTCATGAAATCCGGCACCTGGGTGGATGGCACCGCTATACAGCGTTATGACATTCCCGGCGGTGGTCGCAAGACGCGCTGCGAAATTGCCGGCCCTACGGGTGTAGTCAGCGGGGCCTTCGATGTGACGGTCGCGTTCGACATGGATGTTACCGATTTCATCGCATCCGACCTCCAAGTCAGCGGCGGCAGTGTTAGTAAATTGCGCGGCAAGGGATATTACTACGTTGCAACGATTTTGCCGACTGCGGCCAACGTCACGGTTTCCGTGCCGGCGAATGTCGCCAATCTAGCGGCGCTCGGTAGCCGCGCATCCGCAGTGCTTTCCCTGAGCTATCTGGACACGCTGCCGCCAGCTCCAGTCTTCACCGGAGTGCCCGCGCAGGTCAGCGGTCCATTCCAGATTGGCCTCACCTTCGGAGAGTATGTCAACGGACTGACCGCCGCGGATTTCTCGCTGGTGAATGCAACTCTGAATTCCATCGTGCCTTCGGGAGATGCCTATCTGCTCAACCTAACACCGGTGGTCCAAGGGAGCACGGTCGGCATTGAACTTCGCACCGGAGCGGTCACCGACAATGCCGGAAATCTCATGGGCGCGGGCATTTCGTTGTCTCTCCTCTATTCCTCGCAGATCCTCGCGCGCAATGCTGCCGAGGCCTCCTACATCGGCGGTGGAATGGTCCTCGTGTCCGACTCCACTGCGCCGAACGGGAAATATCTCTGGCTGCCAGAAGGGAGCTTTCCAAATAACAACGGCCCGCCGATCGCCACTCAGCGCCGCGCCGAGTTCACCTTCGTCGTGCCGCAGACCGGCCAATGGCTGCTCCGCGGCCAAGTCCTGGCGACCAACACCGAGAACGATTCGTTTAACGTCGAGATTGATGGAAATCAGGCGCTCGGCAGCGTGAGTCTGTGGGACGTCGCCGTTTCCAGCACGGCCTACATCTGGGATTACGTGAATAGCCGCACTCCCGCCGTCGATCCGGTCATCTTGACTCTCACGGCGGGCACTCACAGCGTCACCATTTTTGCACGGGAAGACGGGACGCGGCTTGCCCGGCTCGAACTCGAAAGCGTGCGTCCGCTTGCCACGCTTGCCACGTCCATGTCGGTCGTAAATGGCTCGTTCACCGCCAATCTCACGTTTTCGGAAATTGTCACTGGCCTGACGACGAGCGATATCTCGATCACCGGTGGCACGGTCACTTCTATAACTGGCTCGGGCACGGCTTACCTGGTGACGGTCGCCCCTACATCCGGCACGGTGATTCTCTCGCTGCCGCAAAATACCGTGATCGACACCACCGGTGCCGGCAACTTCGGCTCCAACTCGCTTGCCGTGACCTATCGGAATTCCTACACACAGTGGGCATTTGATCATAGTGTCAGCGGCACGGACGGATCGCAACTGGCGGACGAAGACGGTGACGGAATTGCCAAATTACTGGAATACGCGTTCAACCTGGATCCAGCCAAAGCCGATTCTGCCTTATATCATCCAACGACGCAGCCCTCCTCAGGACTGCCGCGGATGAGCGTGGTGCCGGGCGTTCCGGTGGGGCAACAGCTAGTGCTTCAGTATCTGCGACGCAAGGCAGTGCCGGGCTTGAGTTATACGCCGCAGTTCAGCTCCAACTTGACTAACTACACCAATGCCACAGGTGCGCCGTTAGTCGAGTCTATCAATGCCGGTTGGGATCGCGTCACGATCGGCGACACCGGCAGTGGCAGCACACGCTTCGGACGGGTGGTCATCACTCTATCACCACCGTGATTCCCGTCCGCTCGGATGATTCGCTGGCGGAATGCTTGCTTTTCCCGGCATCATTCCGCCTGCAAGATCCCGCTGATCCAAGTGGTAACCTGCGCCATCCACCCCCACAGACTCTCTATGAAAATTCTTCCATCACGCAGCCTATCACACTGTCTCCCAGCGCGTTCTTTTTCCGGTCTTGTCATGCTTGGGATGTTAGTTCTGTTCGTGTCCGCTCGGGTGGATGCTGCCACCGCGCCAGCGATTGATCTCACCAAGGAAACCCCGGCCAAGACCGACAACAGTTACAACCTCGGGCCGACCGGGGCGCTGGGCTGGATGCAAGTCGAGTCCGGGATGACCGAAAACAGCCGCCAAATCCTCATCACGGCGGTTGAAAAAGGCTCGCCTGCCGAGGGCGAATTGGAAGTGGGCGACGTGATTCTCGGAGTTTTTGGCAAGCCATTCACGGATGATGCCCGAAAGGTTTTCGGGCGGGCGATCGGGCAGGCCGAGAGCGAAGCGGCAGGGGGCCTCTTGCCACTCACGGTGTCGCGCAAAGGCAAAGCGCAAGACATCGTTCTGAAGCTCCAAGTGATGGGCAGTTACAGCGAGACTTCGCCTTACAATTGCCCCAAGGCGAAAAAGATTCTCGAACAGGGGCTGGTGGTTTTGGCTAAAAATCCCGGCAAGGACAACGTGCTTCATACCAACGAACTTGCTCTGTTAGCCGCAGGCAGGCCGGAGGATCTCGAAATCCTGCGCAAGAGTGCCCACGAAGTTGCCGCGAAAACGCCGGAGGTGGAGGCGCTGTGGAAGGACTCAAGCAAGGGCGAAATGAGGACCTGGTATCATGGCTATAACAATCTTTTCCTCTGCGAGTATTACCTCGCCACCGGCGATAAGACCGTGCTGCCCGCCATCCGAAGCTACACCACCTCCATCGCCCGCGGACAGGGCGTCTTCGGCACCTGGGGGCATGGCTACGTCCCGCCGGGTAGCACCGGGCAACTGCACGGGCCGGTTCCCCCATACGGTCCGGTGAATGCCGCCGGCCTGCCGTGTTTCATTTCAATGGTGCTGGCCGAGAAGTGCGGCATCCAGGATCCCGAAATCAAGCCCGCCATCGAGCGGGCTAACAAGTTTTTTGCCTACTACGTCGGCAAGGGAGCCATTCCCTATGGCGAGCACAGCCCAGGCGTTGTCCATGACGATAACGGCAGGACTAGCATGGCGGCCATGGCTTTCGCGCTGCAAGGCAAACGCGCCGAGACACAGTTCTTCACCAAAATGGTCACCGCCTCCTACGAATCCCGCGAATGGGGCCACACCGGCAACGGCTTCAGTTATCAATGGGGCCCCGTCGCCGCCAATTGTGGCGGACCGAAAGCGATGGTCGCCTTCATGAAAGAGCTGCGCTGGTATTACGATCTAGCACGGCGTTGGGATGGCTCCTTCGTCAATGTCGCCACCGGCGGCGGCGTGGCCAGCAGCTATCACGGCACCGTCGGCGCGACCGGCTCATATCTGCTAGGCTACGCGGTGCCCTTGAAAAAAATCTATCTCACTGGCCGCGATGCCCACCGGGAAAACTGGCTGAGCGATGCCGACATCGCCGCCGCCATCGACGCCGAGCGATGGTTGGGCGCGAACGCCCACGCCAAACGCAGCACCGCCCAGTTACTGGCCGGTCTCAGCTCGTGGTCGCCGCTCGACCGCGCCCGCTCGGCGGAGGAACTCGGAAAACGCCAGGATAACATTTTGCCGCAGTTGCTCGATCTCACCAAGAGCAAGAATCCCAACGCCCGCCTTGGCGCGGTCGCCGCCATCGGCCAGCTCAAGAAGCGTGCCGTCCCCGCGCTCGATACTCTAGCCGCCTTGCTCAACGACGACGACCGTTGGCTGCGCGTCCAGACCGCCGAGGCCCTGCGAAGCATCGGCGGCGATGCCAAGCCGATCACCGCGCAAATGCTCAAAGCCGCGGCCGTCAAGGACGAGACCGATCAAATGCAGTTCGGTGTCGGCGCGCTGGCCTACGCGTTGTTCTATCCGGGTGGCTCATACGGACCGACGGGCTTGCTTGGCAAGTCGATCGCCGATGTACCGAAGGAGCAACTCTATCCGGCCATCCGCTCCATCGCCACCAATCCGGATTCCGCCGCCCGCGGTTGCCTGCGCTCCACCTACAGCCTGATGACGCTCGAAGACGTGCAGGCGCTGGCCCCCACCATGGTCACGAGCATCCGGGAAATGCCGCCGGCTAACACGATGTTCTCCAAAGGCGTGCGGCTTGCCGGCATCCAGGCGCTGGCCCGGCTGCGGATTGAAGAAGGAATCCCGCTGACTTTGATGATGATGAACCTCAAGGATTGGGGAAAAGCCTATATCATCCAGACCTCACTCGATGTGCTCAAGCAATACGGCGGTGCCGCCAAGTCCATCCTCCCCGAACTGCGAAAGTTAGAGGGAGAACTTACCAAGACCCCGAAGGAACACGACAAGCTGGTCGAGGTGATCAAACTCATCGAAAACGACAGCAACCCACCCAAGCTCATCAGTTTGAAGGATTTTCTGGAAACGCAACCCGGTGCCACTTATCCGCCCCCCCGGAAATGACTCATGACTTGGCCGCCGCTCATTTCGATAAAACTGCCAGATAGACTTTCGTCGCTCCTGCCGCCAATGCCATCGCATTGGCAGTTTCACCCGGGGCGACGCAGCAGGCCGTTGCCAGGGCATCGCTGACCGTGGCGGTGGGGGCGATCACCGTGGCGGCGACGCCACGGGTGACGCCAAGTCCGGTGGCGGGATCGATGATGTGAGAGTAACGCGTTCCGCCGATTTCAATGAACTGATGGAGATCGCCGGAAGTGGACACGGCGCAGTTTGATAGAACGAGGGCTCCAGATTCCTTACCGGTCTGCACACCGATCTGCCAGCCGTTGGAATCGGGCGGTGGGTCTCCTACGCGGACGTCGCCACCGGCGGTGATGCAGCTTCGGGGGATCGCGTGTTTTTGCATCACCGCGAGCATAGCGTCCGCGGCCTGGCCTTTGGCGATGCCGCCGAGATCGAGGCGCATGGCGGGCTTCATGAAGGTCATGGTTTGCTTGGCCGGGTCGAGAATCAGGTGTTTCCATCCGCAGGCGGCGCGGGCGGCAGTGAGTGTCTGGGCATCGGGCAGGGCTTTCCGCCTGCGGGATTCCCGCCAGAGTTTGGTCAGTGGTCCGAGGGTGGGGTCGAAATACCCATCTGTCCTTGCGGCGAGGTCACGCGCCTCCGAGAGCAACTGGAACAAGAGCGGTGAAACGACAATGGGTTCGCCGGGCGGCTGTTTTGATAGAGCTAACAGTTCGCTGTCAGCGATATAGTCGGACGCGACCTGGTTGATGCGTTCCGCTTCGTCGAAGGCGGCATTTGCCGCCGCTTCGGCTTGTTTTTGATCCGGGTGATGGCAGGTGATGGCGAAGCGGGTTCCCATCAGTCCGCGTTCGAAGGTGATGGACTTCGCGACGGAAGCGGCATGGACGCGGGATGATGATGCCGCCGCCCCTAACAAGATGATCGCTTGCCTGCGGGTCATGTCGCTATTCGCTGGGACCCGGACCCATGTTCCAGTAGCGATGCATTTCCTCAACGGATGGAGTTTTCAAGGGGCGGACGATGCGGAAACCGAGCCATGGGGAATTGGTGAAATACCAAATGGATTTGGGGATTTGCGGGTCCTGGACTTTCCATGCCGGGCTGCTCGCGAGGCGCGCAGCGCTGCGGAGCAATGCGGGATCGGCGTCCCAATGACCGCCGCGGGTGACGGTGGGATAGCGGTTAGGCGCGGGAGTCCAAGGAGAGGTTTCGCCGTCTTTAAGCTTGGTATATGAGTCCGCGAAATATTGATCGAGCACATGCTCGGCGACGTTGCCATGCATGTCGTAAAGGCCCCACGGATTCGGCTTTTTGGTGCCGACCTTCTGATACTGGAATTCCGAGTTTCCCGCGAACCAAGCGTAGTCTGTTAGTTTGGCCGGGTCATCGCCGAACGACCATGCGGTGGTGGTTCCGGCGCGGCAGGCATACTCCCACTCGGCTTCGGTCGGGAGCCGATAGAAATGGCCGGTTTGCTCGCTGAGCCATTCGCAGAATTTGCTGGCCGCGTGCTGAGTCATGCCCACGGCGGGGAACTCCTTGGAATAGCCGTCGCCCATTTGAAAGTGCATCGGGATATACGGCGGAGTGGGCTGGGTGACGGTGTCGTTGAGCGTTTCGGCACCGGTCGCTAGGGGAGCTTCGGAGGTGGTTAGATCGGAGTCGCGGTTGAGGGTGCCATCCTTGTTGCGGGTCTTGCCGTTTTCCATGAACGGGCGATACAAGTCCCAGGTGACCTCAAGTTTGCCCATCCAGAACGGCTCGATCTTGAGCTTGCGCTGTGGGCCTTCGTCCGGCTTGCGGCCCGCTTCGGAGTCGGGCGAGCCGAGGCTGTATTCACCTCCTGGGATGGCGATGAGTTCGAGTGTGGCGTCCTTCGCGAGCTTTACTTTCTCCGCATAACCCGTCATGGCGGAGGGCTCCAGATCGGGTGATTTTGTAATCAAATCATGAATCGCCTGGGTCGTCGGGAGAAGCTGGGGATGCGGTAGTTGCGCTGCGGCGCGGGTGGCTAACAAGGCGCAGGCGAGGGTGGTGAACGACTTGGTGAGATTCATGATTACACCAACACATACTTGCCGGGAACCGGGACGGCTTGCGTCGGGAAGCTGTCGCCCATCTTGAGATTGTCCGGAGCGAGATCCTGGTTGGCTTTCCAAACTTCATCCCAGGTGACCCGTTGGCCACTGTGCGCTGCTTCGCGGGCGAGGATGGCGAGCATAGTGCTGTTGGCCATGTAGTTGCCGGCATTGAGTGGCTCGCCTTTGCGGATGGCGGCGAACCATTCGTTATGACAAACTTGATACATGTCAGTTTCTTCACCGCGGTAGGCCCAAGTGGTTTTTCCGGAGGGGGCCTTGGTTAGGACGCGGCCGGGAGCCTCTAACATTCCTTTCTCACAGAAGACCCGGTCTATCACCTCGCTGAAGGCATTCTGGAATTGGCGCTGGCCGATGTGGCAGAAGACGCCGCCGGGATACTCGAATGTCACTTCGTAGTGATCCCAGACATTACCGTCGTCGCTGCGCTGGGCTCGGCCACCGCCGCCGCGCGCGGCGATCGGTGCGACGTCGTTCATCGCCCAGGAGATTTTATCGACTGTGTGGATCGCTTGTTCGAGGATCGGTCCGCCGGACAGCCATTGATGGCCCATCCAGTTGCGGATCTGCCATTCGACATCGGCCCATTCGGGCTTGCGCTGGTCGATGGAAGTCGAAGGTTTCGGAACTGCCCCCATGTAGGTGCCATAAACGGAAACGGTCCGGCCAAGTTCGCCGGCCAAAATTTTACTATAACCCTCGCGGGTGTTAGGCGCAAAGCGCCAGCAGAATCCATGTTGCAGCGTCAGGCCTTTTTCCTTGGCGATGCGGGCGGACTCAATCACGGATTTTACGCCGGTGACATCCACCGCCATCGGCTTTTCGGCGAAGACATGCTTGCCGGCTTCGACCGCGGCGCGGAGGTGAATCGGCCGGAATCCCGGGGGCGTGGTGAGCAGCACCACGTCCACGCCGCTATCGATCACTTTTTGAAACGCATCGAGTCCGGAAAATTGGCGGGCTTCAGGCACGTCCACCCGCTCGCCGAAGCCTGCCAGGTAGTGGAGGCTGTTGGTAATCTGGCTGGGAAATGCATCGCCGACGGCCCACAGCTTTACGTTAGGGTCGGCGGTTAGAGCCTGGCTGGCAGCCCCGGTGCCACGGCCCCCAGCGCCAATGAGGCCGATTTTTAAAATCGCCGGGGTTCCGCCTTGGCCGCGAACGATTGCGGGGAATCCGACAGCGACGGTGGTGGCTCCGGCAGCGGCGAGGAAATGACGACGGGTAGGTTGTGACGGGTTCATGGTGCCTATAAAACAAGCAGAAATCCCGCTACGTGATCGAGCCTCCGGGTCTTTCGGCTGTATATAGTAATACTTGGCTAAAAGCACTCCCAATCATCGGAACCTTCTGGCCACCAATGATTGGGAAATGCTTATTTCCATATCATGAAGCGCGGTCAATCCGCCATCACGCGCACAAACAGTTTCGGATAGGTTGACGTGGGCACGCTGAGCGCGACGGCCACCGTCTGCACGGGAGTCGCAGCATTCGGTGTCGAGATCGCGTCACCATCTACCGTCCATGTTGCAAGGTCGGTGGAGTACAACACGGTGTAGGTGAGGCCGGTGGTCGCCGGGGTGGCGCGCCGGGTGTAGCTGAACGTTCCCGCAGCCTTGTCGAGTTGCACGGTGATCGGACTCACCGATGAGCCGCTGGTAGGATTCAGGCCGAAG
>JANMJQ010000008.1:0-1520 GCA_031371445.1 Akkermansiaceae bacterium | reverse complement strand
CTATATGCGAACGTCACCCGGACCCTTGCCTTTTCGTGGAAGCGTGAACTCGATCGTCTCGACCAGCCGGTGGACCGCGCCGAGTGGAACATGCCTCCCCAAAAAGTGAATGCCTACTACAGCCCGACGATGAACGAAATCGTCTTTCCCGCGGCGATCCTGCAACCGCCGTTCTTTGACCCGCAGGCGGATCCGGCGGTGAACTATGGCGGCATCGGTGGTGTGATCGGCCATGAGATCAGCCACGGCTTTGACGACCAGGGCCGCAAGGCGGATGGCGATGGCGTGCTTCAGGATTGGTGGACGGAAGAGGATTCGCAGAAGTTCAACCAGCGCGCCGAACGCCTTGGCAAACAGTACGAGGAAATAGAGATCATGCCGGGCGAGCACATCAACGGCAAGCTGACGATGGGCGAGAACATCGGCGACATGGGCGGATTGAACCTCGCTTTGGATGCTTATCGGGCCTCGCTCCACGGACAGGCTGCTCCCATCATCGACGGCACCACCGGCATTCAGCGCGTGTTTCTCGGCTGGGCCCAGGTGTGGCGTCAGAAAATCCGCGACGAGGCGATGCTTAAACAGATCCACAGCGACCCGCACTCACCGGCGGAGGCCCGCGTCAACGGCGTGATGCGCAATATCGATGCCTGGTATGAGGCTTTCGACGTCCAGCCCGGCGACAAGCTCTACGTGAAACCGGAGGATCGGGTGAAGATCTGGTGAGGGGGAGCACACGCGCCCTGGCGGGGTGGTTTCATCGCCCTCGCTGAAACCTCTTCCTCTTCGACGAGCAGCCTAGGCAATTCCACAATTTCTTTTGGCAAAATTCCTATTTCACAAAGCGATCCACGAACTTCGGCACGGACATGGCTTCGAGGTCCGGGCGATCTTCGGCGATGAACTTGAGGAATGCGGCGGGCAGTCCGCGGATCGCAACGGCTCGGAGTTTTGCGAAACCGGTGAAGGACCGCGCGTGATCGCTTGGGCTATTGATGCGCGTTAGAATCCCATCTTAGGCCTCGCCTAGCGGTGAAATTTTGATACCCATCTTATAGGCATCTTCGTGCCTGTTAGCTCCCGATGGAAATTCAGAACCTTATCGAAGAACACATCTTCTTGGCCGAGTTGATCGCTTTCGACTATGCCAATATCCCCGGATGTCAATGGGACGAAGCTCGGTCCGAGGCGAGCTTGGCACTCATGCGTGCCGCAGAAGCCTACGATCCCAGCAAAGGTGAATTCGTCTCATTTTCATCGCGGGTCATTCGCAATGCCCTCAATTCCCTCTATGCGAAACAGTTGCGGCTGCTGAAGATCTTCCCGAAATCGGTTGATGACCCAATCAGCCGCCTCGATGCCAAGAATAGTCCGGCTCCGCCACTTTCGGACGATGGTGATTTCTCGATTGAGTCTCCGCAGGACGTAAGAAAAGACGTCCGCCAGAGGGAGACATCGACCGTCATCGAATCTCTGATGAATCTGCTTTCGCCCCGTGAGCGCATGATCGTTGGAGCTCT
>JANMJQ010000079.1:0-8470 GCA_031371445.1 Akkermansiaceae bacterium | reverse complement strand
CTGTCGGCGAAATTGTTGCGTGAAAACATCGTGGAAGCCGGCCGCGTGTCGTTTCCGGCGGTGTTGCGCCACAACTACAACCGGCTCTTTCAGGCGATCCGACTCGATGGAGCCACCGCGATAGCGCCGCCACCCGGAGGGGATCCTGATCCCGCAAAATCTGATCCAGCGAAACCCGACCCCGCCAAGCCGGAGCCAGCAAAGCCGGAGCCAGCAAAGCCGGAGCCTGTGAAACCCGATTCCAACATCCCGGCACCGACGCCACCGGCTGCCGCGCCGAACTCGCCCCTCACGCCTCCCGTCAATCCCGCCGCGGCACCGCCCGCACCGGTGTCCCCAACGCCACCGGGAAACAATCCGCTTGAGCTGAAGCCCTATTGAAGAAGTTGAAGGTTGATGGTTGATAGAAAGATGACTCTTCGTCTTGCACTCAACACTCAACACTCAACTTCTTGGCATTGCTCTCACCCTCGCGGATGAAATTGTTTGTGCACGGCCTTCAAGCGCTGCCGATCGACATGGGTGTAAATCTGGGTCGTGGAGATATCGGAATGACCTAACAGTTCCTGGATGACGCGCAAGTCCGCGCCACCTTCTAACAGATGTGTGGCAAACGAATGGCGCAGCAAATGTGGATAAACGTTTTGCTCGATGCCCGCGAACCTCGCGCGTTCCTTCACGATTTGCCGGATGCGATCCGGTGACAACGCCGCTCCCCGCACGCTGAGAAAGATGTGCGACGACGTTCGTTTTTTAACAAGCTTCGGACGTTCGTTCGCGAGATAATCCTGGATCGCCTGCAACGCTTTTCCACCTACACGCGTTATCCGCGTTTTCCCACCCTTGCCAGTCACGCGCAGGAATCCCTCTTCAAAATCCAAGGACTCCAGCCGTGCCTTGCACAGTTCTGAAAGCCGCAGCCCCGCCGAGTAAAAGAGTTCGAGAATCGCGAGGTCGCGCCGTCCTAACAGAATGGACGGATCAATCGACCCGATCAATTTCATGACATCCCCGGCATCCAGCGTTTCGGGAAGCAACTCATCCGGTTTCGGTGCCAACAACGGTTCGGCGGGATCCATTTCCAAGGTTCCTTTCCCTGCCAGCCAGCGGAAAAATATTTTCAAATGCACGGTGCTGATCCGCAGCGACGCGGCGCTCAGTCCTTCGGTTCTCCGCTGGCTGAGAAATCCCGCCAACTCATCGGTGCCAACATCGGGCAAGCTGAGGCGCTTCGATTTCATCCAGCCCGCCAGCGCATCCAGCGTTTGCCGGACGGAAAGTTGATACGCCTCCGACAGCCCGCGTTCCGTCGCGAGAAAGCGGATGAAGCGGTCGATACTGGGTTCCATCGGACAATGCCGACTCTCCCCGCCACGCCGCTTGGAGTAAAGCACGGGCATGGGTCTTGGAAAAAGTCAGACAAGCCGCGATCCAGGCTTCGTTCTTTTGCCGGAATTCCCTAGGGTCCCCCCGCACATGCCTTCGTTCACCAAGCTCACCCTCGCCGCGGCAATGGCGATTTCCACCAGCGCCCTGCCCGCACATGCCAAGGCCGATCCGAAAATCGAAGCCGCAGTCGCCGCCGTCTATCCTTCGCTGGTCCGCATCCATGTCGTCTCCGAAGCCGGTGGCGCGGGTCGCATGCAGAAGCAGCGTGAAAGCGGTTCCGGCACCATCATTTCACCCGATGGCTACATCCTCACCAACCATCACGTCGCAGGCCGCGCCACCCGCATCACCGTCCGTTTGGCGGACCGGCAGGAGCTGCGCGCGACGCTCGTCGGCACCGATCCATTGGCCGATCTCGCGGTTTTGAAAATCGATCGCAAGGATCTGCGCGATCCGTCGAAGGAATTTCCCGTCGCAAAATTTGGAGACAGCTCGCTTCTCGAAGTCGGCGATCCGGTGCTCGCGATGGGCAGTCCCGCGGGTCTCTCACAATCCGTCACGCAAGGAATCGTCGCGAACACGGAAATGATTTTGCCGGGTGGATCGATGCGGCTCGATGGCGAAGCTGTTGGTGAGTTGGTGCGCTGGATCGGCCATGACGCGATCATTTTCTTCGGCAACTCCGGCGGCCCGCTCGTCAACATGCAGGGCGAAATCGTGGGTGTGAATGAGGTCGGTGTTGGCAGCCTCGGTGGCGCCATTCCCTCTAACCTGGCGAAGAAGATCGCCGGCGAGTTGATTGCCACCGGACATGTTGAACGCAGTTGGGTTGGCATCACCGCGCAGCCGTTGTTGAAAAGCATGACCGCGAACGCGGGCGTGTTGGTCGGGGGTGTAATCGAAGGTTCGCCGGCCGAACGCGCGGGCTTGAAAGCGGGCGACATCGTCACGCGTTGCAATGGCACTGAGGTCGCCGCGTCGCGCGCGCCGGAGGATATTCCCCTTTTCAACCGGCTCATGTTGGAAGCGGCAGTGGGTTCGGAAATCACCATGGAAGGACTTCGCGACGGCAAAGCCATGACATGGAAAGTGACCGGCAACGAACGCGAACCCGCCGAACCACGCGAGAAGGAATTGCTGTCATGGGGCATCACCGGCCGCGATCTAACAGAACTTCGTGCGAAGGAGATGCTGCGCTCCGACCACAAGGCGGTGCTCGTGCAAAGCATCCGGCCCGGCGGCGGCGCGGCGGCGGCGAAACCCGCCATCTATCCCGGCGACCTGATCCTGGAAGTCGCCGGCAAGCCCACGCCCGATCTCGCAACGCTCATCCAGGTCAGCGAAGACATCACCAAGGACAAGACCGAGCCGGTGCCCTCGCTGATTTCCTACGAACACGATGGCCGCAATTATCTAACCGTTGTACGGATCGGCCCCGATGCGGAATCCGACAAACCCGGTCTCGCCAAAAAGGCATGGCTCGGCGTCAACACGCAGGTCATCTCTTCCGAACTCGCCGAAGCTCTCGGCATCGCGGGTTCAAAGGGCGTTCGGATCACCCAGGTGAATCCCGATTCCAATGCCGACAAAGTGGGTTTGAAAACGGGCGATCTGCTGCTCAAGCTCGATGGCACCGTGATCCCCACTTCGCGGCCGGAAGAGTCCGATGTATTTTCCTCATTGATCCGCCAGTATCGCATCGGCACTGAAGTCGCTTTGACGATCCGCCGCGGCTCGGAAGAAATGGTGATCAAAGTGGTCCTCGAAGGAAGCCCCGAGGGCACTTCCGAGTTGGAAACGCACGAGTGTGAAGCGCTGGAATTCAATTCCCGCGACCTTGGCCAGCAGGATCGGGTCAACGAAAAGCTGCCCGCCGATTTCAAAGCGGTCGTGATCACCGCCGTCGCCCCCGCGGGTTGGGCCGCGCTGGGCGGCTTGAGCGCCGGTGATTTCCTGGTTTCCCTCGATGGCAAACCCGTGGATTCCGTCGCCACTTTGAAACCAATCCTTGCCGACCTCGAAAAAAACCGGCGGAGTCCCATCGTCCTCTTCGTCCGCCGCGGCATCACCACCCGCTACATCGAACTGGAACCAGTGTGGTAGATGAAGAAGTTGATGGTTGATAGTTGAGAGTTGATAGGAAGAGGAAGAATTGGCCTGTTTTCCATCTCCTTTTAACTCTCGCTCATCTCCATCGACTCCGGGCTCTTAATTTTTTCGCTATCAACTATCAACTATCAACTATCAACTATCATCTATCAACTTTCAACAATCAACTATCCAATGAAACTCCGCCACTGCCTCCTTGCCGCTCTCTTCTCCTTGCCTTTGTCTCATGCCGCCGACGGCCCGCTTCGCGAAAAAGCGCTCGCCCTTTCGACGTCATACAAAGATTCCGTTCTTTTCCTCAGCGCCGTTGTGGAAATCGAAGTCACCGCCGGCGATACACCCGCAAAGAAAGAGGAGCGGAAGATCGAAATGATCGGCACGGTCATCGGCAAGGACGGACTCATCGTCGCTCCGCTGTCCACTCTCGACGTCGCATCATCCATTGACGGCCGCATGGTGAATGGACCCCAGGGCCCGATGAAGCTCTCCGCCAAGAGCTCGACCAAGGAAGTGAAAATCCTCATGCCCGACGGCAGCGAAGTCGCCGCCAAAGTGGCTTTCAAGGATGCCGATCTCGATCTTGCGTTCATCCGTCCCGAAAAACCCGAGTCAGTGAAATTGACTTCTCTCGACATCAGCAACAACGCACCGATGGCGGTCCTGGATGATGTCATTATCCTCAGCCGCCTGGGCAAAGACCTCAACCGCGAGGCGGTGGTGTTTACCGGTGAAATCGTTTCATTGATCACCAAGCCAAGGTCATTCGGCAAGGCCAGTTCCCCGACCCTCGGCATGCCGGTATTCAACCGCGACGGAAAATTTCTGGGCATCGGTATCAACCGCTTCAGCCCGAAAGGCGATACCGACAACCCGGGGTCTCCACCCGCAAGCGTGGTCCTGCCCGCAAGCGACCTCATCGAGTCCGCCGCACAGGCGAAGTGAGTCGAAGATAAGTTGATTGTTGAGAGTTGATAGTTGATGGCAAAGAGAAAGGCGGACGACGAAACGTCCAAGCTCTGCTTCTCTTCATCCTATCAACTATCAACCTCTCCAAGCGTCCCACATTAGCTTCAACGTCATTGCGGCGACGACGCACAGGAACACGGGGCGGATAAAGGAAGCTCCTTTGCGGATCACTAGGCCTGAGCCAAGCCGTGCGCCGATGATTTGACCGGCTATCATCACCGCTGCCACGGGAAAGTGGACCGAACCCAAGGCGAGGAAGACTCCCAGCGAGCCGAGGTTGCTCGCGAGGTTGACCGCTTTTGTGTAACCCGTCGCGTGACGCAAATCGAGACCTAACAGTCCGACCAGGCCGATGGTCCAGAACGAGCCGGTGCCAGGGCCGAAGAAGCCATCGTAGAAACCGAGGGCGATCCCAAACAGCACTGCAAAGACCGCAGCAGGCAGCCATTTTTTTCCGGGCTTGATGCCGAAATGCCGGTTGCGCGCGGTGTAAACGGCGACCGCGGCGAGCAACCATGGGATTAGTTTCTTTAGCAAATCCTTGTTCAGATAACTCACCGCCAGCGCACCGCCGATGCTTGCTGTTAGAGACAATAGGACCGCCAGCCACAACCACTTTGTCCGCATCAGCCCCGCGCGGGCGTAGTGCCAGACCGCCAGCGCCGTTCCACAGGACGACTGCAGTTTGTTGGTCCCCAGCGCAATCTGCGGCGGCAGGCCGACGGCCAGCAACGCGGGCACGGTGATCAAGCCGCCACCACCCGCGATCGCATCGATGAGCCCGCCGCCAAAGCCGGCGAGGAACAAGAGGCTATATTCACCAATTGACATGCCGATTTGGATTCCGCAGCCATGCGAGACTTTCCAGATAAGCCGTGTCGGTCATTGCCAGCACCTGCGCTGGCGTCACCCCCTGGTCGCGCAGTGTGGAGATTGATTCCGCATCGCTGCGCTTGGCCAAGCGCTCACCCGCCGCGTCGCAGATCAACGCATGGTGCAAATAGCAGGGCTCCGGCAGGTCCAACAACCTCTGCAACAGGCGGTGCACATGCGTCGCCTCGAGCAAATCCTCGCCGCGGGTGACGAGAGTGATGCGTTGGTCCGCGTCGTCAACCGTCACCGCAAGATGATAGGCAGTTCCGATGTCCTTGCGCGCGAGCACCACATCGCCGGCTAGCGCCGCATTCACCTCCATCGTTCCCAAACGCAGATCGCGAAAGATCAGCGGACCCGTCACCTCCACCGCGCGGGCCGCATCGAGTCGCCATGCCGGCGACAGGCCGGCCGCCAGTTTTTCGGCGCGTTCCTCCTCTGTTAGATTGCGGCAAATGCCCGGATAGATCGCTGCCGCGGGGCCGTGGGGCGCTTCACCCATGCGCGCAAGTTCCTCGCGGATTTCGCGGCGCGTGCAGAAACACGGATAAACGAGTTTGCGCTCCTTCAATTCTTCCAAGGCCGCATCATAGACGTCGCGGCGGGTGGTTTGGCGCATGGCGCCACCATCCCATTCCAATCCCAACCACCGCAGGTCGCCCTCAATGCCTGCATAGTACTCCTCACGCACCCGTTCGCCATCAATGTCTTCATGGCGCAACAAAAACTCGCCACCCGTTTTCTTCGCAATTCCCCAAGCCACCCGCGCCGCAAGCACATGGCCGAGATGCAGGCGTCCTGTCGGACTGGGAGCGAAGCGTGTGCGGATCATGTTTCCTTCCGGGAGCGCTGGTCTTCAGACCGGCACGTTGAGTGGTTGGTTGCGTGTCGATGGTTGATGAATGGAACCCACGCCGGTCTGAAGACCAGCGCTCCATCAAATTTCCGGCTTCTCTCTGGATTCGAACAAACGGAGATAACTTTTGATAATGATAACCATCCCAATCAGTTCGAGCACACCATCCACAACAAAGAGGGAACGGTAGCTATACTGGGCGAAATGGTAACCCGCTGGATTGTGGAGAGGACTGTTGCCAAGGGTATGATAGATGAAAGTATTGAAGAGGCTGCCAAATGCCCCGGCCCCCAGAAATAGGAAGCCTTTGTTTTTGGTGCGCTTGTAGGCGGGAAAGACCAGATAGATGATCACGATGGTTGCGGTAATGGTAACCACAAGATCGAGATGGCCCAAAACGCGTAGGATGGCCATAGGTGTGTTTGCAGCGATCATAGAAGACTAGGGAGCGAAGCGTGTGCGGATCATCTTCGTAAGTAGTCCCGCCATTAGGTGGTCTTTGGCAATGAATAACTGCCTGAGAGGGACGCCATTTCAGGCACCCACAGTCCCTGAGTTGCTGCTTCTTGCAGCGCGCTTCCATGTCAGTGCCGCCAGCCAGAACGAGAACAGTTGAACCAACTCCGGCACTGAGGAATCACAATCGATGAAGGCGCGGCGGGTGAAGGGATGCGCTGGTTGAATGGTGCCCGCCAAGTTGCCGTTCGAAAGAATTTCATAAGATCGGCCGAACGGTGAAGCCGCTTTGACGGTGAGCTTGAGGGGGCCGGTTTCAACGTCGAAGGAGCGGAACATGGCGCTGGGTTTCAGCGCCTCGACATTAGATTCACCATCGCGTTCCAGCGTCCAATGGCCACTCAACCATCCATGCTTTCGCACGGCATACTCAACGTTGCCGAGGACAATCCTTCCTTGCTCTGTTAGAAAATTAAACTCAACCAACGCCGAGCCCGATGATGCGTCCGGGACCCTGAAATTCCACGAGCAAATGGACTGGGGGATACAGGTTAACATTTTGGTCTAGTTGCTAGAGAAGAAAGATTGGAAACCCGCCGGTCTGAAGACCAGCGCTCCATCAGATTACAGGATCGCGCCGGGGCCGTAGGCGGCGGCGGCGGGGTGCGCGGCTTCGAGCTTCTTCACCGCGTTGGCGAAGGCAACGATCTGGGATTTGGCGGCACCCGATTCCTGGTCGCCTTTCGCGAGAATGGCATCGAGGACTTCGCGTTTCAATCCGAGGCGCGAATCCTTTGCGAGGCGGTCGATGAGGTCGTTGCGCTCCACGGTTCCGGTCCTGAGATCGTTCACCGTGGCGAGCGCATGTTCCTTGATTGCCTTGTGCGCGGTCTCGCGCCCGACGCCGGCTTTCACCGCTTCCAT
Source organism: Akkermansiaceae bacterium (assembly GCA_031371445.1). Lineage (GTDB taxonomy): Bacteria > Verrucomicrobiota > Verrucomicrobiia > Verrucomicrobiales > Akkermansiaceae > Luteolibacter. Next base: position 897 of record JANMJQ010000079.1, on the reverse strand, counting down.
CATGATCGTCGTGGTCATCAAAAACGGCAGGTAACGCGCGGTCTCGGCGGCGATGACAGCCTCATAGGCGTCCATCTGATCGAGCACTGTTAGAAGCGTCTCAAACATTCCATCGATGGTATAAAACGCGTCCGGCAGCATCACGCGGCGCACCACCGAACAGGCGACATCGCCTTCGTTCCATTGGTCACCCGCAAGTCCGGCGGCCATCGCGAGGTAGCCTTTCAAAATGACATGAAAACCGTTCACACGCTCGCAGGAGCGCGAGTTCATCTTGTGCGGCATCGCGCTGGATCCCGTTTGGCCCGGCGCAAATCCTTCGCTGGCGGTTTCATGGCCGGCCATCAGGCGCAGGGTTTTGCAAAACGACGATGGCCCCGACGCCAAATCTGTTAGAGCGGCCACCACGCGGAAATCCAGCGAACGCGGATAGACCTGGCCGACATTGTCCCAGACCGCGGGAATGCCGAGGTGGGCGACCACGCTTTTTTCCAGCGCCGCGACTTTGGCCGCATCGCCCCCGAAGAGCGAGAGCTGGTCCATTTGCGTGCCAACGGCGCCTTTCAGTCCACGCACGGCGTAGCTGCCGATGACTGTCTCGAGATTTTTCAAAGCACCCAACAACTCCTCGCCGAACATCGCGATGCGCTTGCCAAGGGTTGTCGGCTGTGCGGCGACGTTGTGGGTGCGGGCTGTTAGAACGAGGTCGCTCCATTCCTCGGATCGTTCGCGGAAGCGCCGCAAGGTGGCGATGGCTTTGTCGCGCACGACCTCAAGCGATTTGAATACCTGCAATTGCTCGACGTTTTCGGTGAGATCGCGCGAAGTCAGGCCCTTGTGGATGTGCTCATGGCCGGCAAGGTCGTTGAACTCCTCGATGCGGGCCTTGACGTCGTG